>CACYDN010000178.1 GCA_902773185.1 uncultured Lachnospiraceae bacterium
AACCAGTGGGTGAAGTGGGTTGCGCCATGCTCAATGGCCCAGTCACGCATCTCCGCAGCGACCGCTTCCGCCACATCATTGTCCAATTTCACATTTTCATCAATGGTTTTCCGGAGAGATGCATAGACATCGGCGGAAAGCCGCTCCCGCATCACTCTGTCATCAAATACAAGAGAACCGAAAAGCTCGGGGATGTTGATTTTTTCCATAGAATGATCCCTTCTTTATTCTGCGCGAACAGCCGGTTCCCAAAGTCCCCGGCTGCCCTTACGTTTTAAATAGTGTAGATTAAACCTCAGCCAGCGCCTGCTCCAGATCCGCGATAATATCCTTCACACTCTCAATACCGACGGAGAAACGCACCAGATCCGGTCCGATGCCGCAGGCTACGAGCTCTTCATCTGTCAGCTGACGGTGTGTACTGGATGCCGGGTGCAGAACACAGGTATGCGCATCCGCCACGTGTGTTGCGATCATTGCCACCTTCAGATGCTTCATGAAGGTCTCCGCAGCTGCGCGGCCGCCCTTCACACCGAAGGAAATAACGCCGCAGGTACCGTCCGGCATATATTTCTTTGCACGGTCATAATATTTGTTTCCGGGAAGACCGGGGTAATTTACCCATGCGATCTTCTCATGCTTCTCCAGATACTCGGCAACCTTCTGCGCATTCTCGACGTGACGTGCCATTCTGAGGTGCAGGGATTCCAGACCCAGATTCAGATAGAACGCATTCTGGGGCGACTGGATTGCGCCAAAGTCACGCATCAACTGGGCGGTACACTTGGTAATGAACGCACCCTCCTTGCCGAACTTCTCCGCATAGGTGATACCGTGATAGGACTCATCCGGTGTGCAAAGACCCGGGAACTTATCTGCATGTGCCATCCAGTCAAACTTACCGGAATCCACGATGCATCCGCCAACGCCCACATCATGACCATCCATGTATTTGGTTGTGGAATGAATGACAATGTCTGCGCCCCACTCGAACGGACGGCAGTTGATCGGTGTCGCAAAGGTATTATCGATGATGAGAGGAACACCGTGTGCATGGGCCGCATTGGCAAAGCGCTCGATATCAAACACGATCAGTGCCGGATTGGCGATGGTCTCGCCAAATACCGCCTTGGTGTTCGGCTTAAATGCTGCTTCAAGCTCTTCATCGGAGCAATCGGGATCCACGAAGGTGAAATCGATACCCATCTTCCGCATGGTCACATTGAAGAGGTTGAAGGTTCCGCCGTAGATGGTTGCGGAAACCACTACGTGATCCCCTGCGTTGGCTACATTAAATACAGAGAAAAAGCTGGCTGCCTGGCCGGAGGATGTCAGCATGGCTGCTGTTCCGCCCTCAAGCGCGCAGATTTTTGCAGCCACCATATCGTTGGTGGGGTTCTGCAGTCTGGTGTAGAAATAACCGGAAGCTTCAAGGTCAAAAAGCTTTCCCATGTCTTCACTGGTATCATACTTGAAGGTTGTACTCTGGATGATGGGGATCATCCGGGATTCTCCGTTTTTCGGCGTATAGCCGGCCTGAATGCATTTTGTTTCCTTTTCCATTCCTTTTCTCCTTGTTACTGAACTGATCGACTGTTTCGAATTCTTTTGTAATTGCCGGACGGGTATCTGCCCCGCTTCCCGCGAACTACAGCAACCATTTTATTCTTATTGAAGGAAAATGTCAATTTCAAAGGTAAAAAAGGGGATGCTTGCATTCTCCTGCCCGGAAATGTACAATACTGAAGAAGTAACCGGGAAACCTTTGAAAGGAAAAATCATGCTGAACATTGTTCTTCTTGAGCCGGAAATACCGGCAAATACGGGAAATATCGGACGGACCTGCGTCATCACCGGGACAAGGCTGCATCTGATCGAGCCTATGGGCTTCCGGATTTCGGAAAGGCATCTGGTCCGTGCGGGGCTCGATTACTGGCCGCGGCTGGATGTGACCGTACATATGGATCTAAACGCCTTTTATGAAAGTGTCCTGGAAGAATATGCCGCGCGATCCGCAGCTTCTGAGAGCTCTGCGCCGACTGAAAGCCAAAAGGATGCCGACCGCCGGCCGCGGATCTTCTACGCTACCACCAAAGGACACCACAGATACTCGGATGTCCGTTACCGTGACGGAGACTATATCATGTTCGGAAAAGAGTCTGCCGGGATTCCGGAGGAAGTTCTGGTACAGCACCCCGAGGAATGCATCCGCATCCCCATGAAACCGGAGGAACGCTCTCTCAATCTTTCCAATGCGGCTGCCATCGTCCTTTACGAGGCACTCCGCCAGCTGGATTTCCCGTCTCTCGAAACGGAAGGCGAGCTCCACCGGCTGCACTGGTAAACGAGGCGTCAAACAAATCGCCGGTCTTCACACTCTTTCCGGTATTGCTGTTTGTCTGATTCTGCCCGCTCTGGCTGCCGCCCTGAAAAAAAGGAGGCTCTGTTTCCACCATATCAGGACAGTGAAAACAGAACCTTCCTCTTAGCAGATATACACGTCGGTGCCTCCCAGCTTATCATTTTCATTCAGCTCCCGCTCATATGTGAACCGGATTTCCTTGGCCTTTAGGCCGCCGCTCATAAACCGCAGCCGCATGACGCCGTACTTGGACGCGAAGCGGATCTTCCTGCGCACCAGAATCTCCTCCCCGCCGCCATGGAAGGTAAAGCCTCCACAGGGAACGCCCTGATAATAAACACTGACGGGAATCTGGGAAAGCTCGGACAGGTCTGAGCTGCCGATCATATCGATGATATAACAGCCCTGCTTTTCAACGGCAAAGCCCATAAAGGTGACCGCATTCTTTCGGGTATCCACGCCGGAGAGGTCGATCACCGTTCCGTCCTCCACCTTGTAATACGGAATGTCCGTGGGATCCACCTGCTTCGTTTCCTCCGTAAAGCCCTTCACTATAGCTTTGTAAGGCTCCCCGCAGAGCCGTTTCATGGCATTGGTATGCATGAGCACGCTGCAGATATTTCCGGCCGCCCGCGTGAGCTGCCCTCTGGAAATCAGGCCGCTTTTGAGAGCCTCCAGCGTATCATCTCCGGATGAATTTATCTCCGCATCCGGACAAACCGCGTAAAAATCATTCTGCGAAAGAACAAGTCTGGAGAACGATATCTTGTCCACCGTTTTCCCGACATCGCCGATGTTCGCCCACCAGTCGGTCATAACAAGTCCCCGGAAGCCCCATTCGCCTCTCAGGATGGTGGTACAAAGGTCATAGCGGGAATTTGTCCAGATTCCGTTGACCGGCCCGTATGTCGTCATCACCGCATCAGCGCCGGCCTCTTTAATGGCAATCTCAAAGCCCTTCAGGTAAATCTCCCGGAGAGCACGCTCCGAGATCATGTTTTCTTCCGTATGTCTGCAGGTTTCCTGGTTATTCCCGCAAAAATGCTTCAGCGTTCCGGATACACCGCTCCGCTTCAATCCCCGGATCTGCGCGGCGGCAATCTTTCCCGTTACCAGCGGATCCTCACTGAAATATTCGAAGTTTCTGCCGTTCAGCGGGAACCTGTGGATGTTCATGCCCGGTCCCAAAAGGAAGTCCACGTCGTTCTTATTCATCTCCATCCCGAGCATGCCGTAAAGGGCGGTATTCAGCTCTGTATTCCAGGTACAGGCAAGGAGCGTGCCGTTCGGCAGACTGAAAGCCCGGAAGCCCGAATCCAGCCGCATTCCGCTGGGGCCGTCGGAGCAGCAGCCTGCGGGAATGCCCAGGCTTTTCAGATGCGCACTGACGCCACCAAACGCAGCTGCCGTTCCGGGTGTCACCTTGGGACTCCCCATGCCTTCGGCCCGGATGATCACCGAAAGATCTTCGTCCGAGAGCTGCTGCAGGAATTCATCCATAGAAGCGCGTCCGTCCCGCACATCCACGAGCCGGATGCCCTTGTCACCCGAAAACGGCGGTGCCTCCGGCCGGTCGGCCGCAGCCGTTTCCGCATCGGTAAGCGGCGCTGTCGGAACCGTTTCGTGATCAAGCCGGAAACTGCCGTTCTCCAAAACGGGTTTGATCCGTTCAAATTCTATCGGCGGTGCCATCTGCCGGCTCAGCTTCTCGACCGGAAGCGTTTCGCCCTGCGTAAACCGGCCTGCCTCCCGGATGTCCCTGACATTCTTCCCCACATAGAAAACGTATTCTCCGGCTTCCAGCACATAGCTGCTCCTATAGCCGGTCACGCCGGTTTCATCGTAGGATGCAAACGTATAAGGAGCTACCTCCAGCGTCAGTATAACAGCTTCGCCCGGTGCAAGGATTTCGGTCTTTAAAAATCCGATCAGGCTGAGCGTCGGTTTCCCGAGTTTTCCCTGCGGCTTTGCCGCATAGAACTGCACAACCTCCTTACCGGCCATGCTTCCCGTGTTTTTCACCGTGACGGAAATGGCGAGCCGATCGGATGCATTTTCAAAACCATTCGGCCCATCTGCAGCCTTATGCATAGCAGAGCTGCCGTCCGCGCCCCCCTGCTCTATGGTAATACCACCCGGCACGATTTCAAACGTGGTATAGGAAAGCCCAAAGCCGAAGGGGTACATGACCGCGGCTTTGTTAAAGGTTTCATAGTAACGGTAGCCGACATAGACATCTTCCGCATAATAGTTTCTCTCACGGTCGCCGAAGTGGCCGTATGCCGAAGCATCCTCAATCCTGCGTACAATCGTATCCGTGAGCCGGCCGCTGGGATTTGCCTTACCGAGGAGAACATCCACGCATCCCAGCGCACCGATCTCACCGCCCTGCCAGGCATACAGAATGGCATCCGGCGAGATTTCCTCGATCTCCTGCATATCCAGGACCGCGCTGACATTCATCACAAGAACGACTCTTTCAAATGCACCCCGGACCTTCTGCAGGAGAAGTTTTTCCTTCTCCGCCAGCCTGTAGGCGCCTCTCTCATTCACATAGTCCTGCTCCTCGCCGGCGGTACGGCCAAAGATCACGAGCGCCGTATCCGATTCCCGGTGTGCCTGTTCCACAAGTTCATCGGAAACCTCCATTTCCTCCTGGGACCCGGGTTCGTTTCCAAAGCCCACGCCCGGATCAAAGGGATGGATTTTCTCATACTCCCGATATACCGCGAGCAGCTCCTCGTTCAGCGCAATCTTTTCCTCCTGCAGACCCTCAACGATGGTCCACACCTTCGGCACATTTACCATGCCGCCCGATCCGGTTCCGCTCTTATAATAATTGTTCTGCATGCGGCCGAATACCGCCAGTCGGCAGTCCCCGGGCAGCGGCAGAACATCCCCGTCGTTCTTCAGAAGCACGACGCCTTCCTGCACGGCCGTCCTCGCCAGTTTTTCATATTCTTTCCAATCCAGAATCATATACTTTCCTTTCAAATGCCTTAGAATTTATCCGCATACATGAAATCCTCAAAGGTAATTCCGATTTCATCAAACAGTTCATCCTCGTCTTTGTCCAGATATTCATCCTTTAACCGGTCGACCAGACTCAGAAGATATTTCCGGTTCTCCAAGACCTCTTCATCCTTTATACTCTCATACTCACAGGTATGCCACGCGCCGGGGAGGGCGACCGGATGACCATTCTCATCATAAGTATAGATTTCGTTTTCCCTTTGAATGACAAAGCCCGAAACCAGATTCATCATCTTTGCATAATAGGCATTCCCGTCTCCGGCGCCGCAGTCTATGATCGAACGCCCGTGATAAGCCATTGCCTTGGTCAATAAACCATAGAAATCGCTACGTTTTTGCAGTGCCTCATCCATATGACCGTCGTGCGCCAGCTTGCGCGCCTCCCGGAACATGTCGTCCTCGATTCCTTTTAAGCTTTTCACAATCCGCTCAAAGGGGACACCGTAGCCATAATAAAAAATCCGGTCATCATTCTTTTCCGTAAATCTTCTGATCAGCGCATAGTAGATTTCATCCGCCGCTTCTTGGGGAGAGATTTCCTCTTCCACATACTTTAAGATTTTATTTACCGTTGCCTTCAGATCCAGATCGACCAGCAGGAAAAGGTTCTCGCAGATTTCCGGAAGCTCCCGCTCGTCAATCTCCTTAAATGTAATATACTCCAGTTTCCCGATTTCGGGAATCCGTAGGCCGATATCATGGCCGATATGGGTGATCGCATCACCATCCTTTTGGAGTTTTCTCTGCAGCTCCTCCTTCAGTTCCTCCTTGATCTTTTCCCGCCCGAAATTCGCAT
Source organism: uncultured Lachnospiraceae bacterium (assembly GCA_902773185.1). Lineage (GTDB taxonomy): Bacteria > Bacillota > Clostridia > Lachnospirales > Lachnospiraceae > Eubacterium_Q. The sequence goes on from CACYDN010000178.1 coordinate 6,192, forward strand.
CGATCATGCGGATGGAAAGCAGGATCATCAACAGGACAGACAGTACAAAGCTGAACAGCACGCCCATGGATGCTTCAAATTCCGGATGCACCCTGCCGGCGAACTTCCAGATGGCTCCCACCAGCAGAATCGACAGGATATACGAGCTGAGTGCCGTAAAGTTGATAAGCGGCGGACTGATCAGCCGATACTGGAAGCAGTCCTCCCAATACACCTTCCGGGAGGTTTGGGACAGCGCCGTGCTGAGCGTGACCACGACAAAGGTAATCTGCACCTGCGTCAGGAATAGATCCGATAAGGTTCCCCGGGCATCCTCCGCATCGGAAAAGATCATCCCGGTCCATCCGCATTTTTGATCCAGCAGACAAATGACCAGACTTATCGCAAAAAATATGAAAAATGATGGGAAGAAATACCTTACCGTTCCTTCCAGCCTGCTATACTTCTTTTTCATGTTTCGGTTCCTTTTTCGATGCGTTTCGTTTGCAACAGTTTCTTACATAATAATCATTTCAGATTATTTTTATTGACTCAGATGACGATCCATTGTACCATGCTTCCGCTTCGCAAAATCATGCATCTGCTTCGCAGATGTACGCTGCTTCGCTCCGCTCGCATCGTGTATCCCTCGC
>CACYDN010000179.1 GCA_902773185.1 uncultured Lachnospiraceae bacterium
ATCCACCAACATTGATTACGAATATTTCATCCGCCATATCGATCTTGCGTTTGTGCATATCATCAAGCATTTCCTTAGTTTTGGTAATGGTTCCTTCATCCATATCCCCCCGCGGAATAATATACAAACGCCATTCTGTATTATACCATAGGTCGAAGTACAGGGACATCATAAAATACATGAAACGCTCTCGTTTTTACACGATTTATACCATTTACCAATGCAAATCGTTTAGCACTTATTCCCTTTGATTAATATACATGCTGCCTAACGTTATCTATCCTCTCATAGTCGCTGATACACTCTTTATAATACTTGCATGCATTCAGCAGCATTTGCATGTTTTCTTTGGTTTAAGCCAATAAAGAGCCCCTGATACCCTTTTCAATTATCATAGGCTGCTCTATCAATGCACCGACCGGAATAGATTTATCCATCTTCCCTGCATATCTTTGCATATTTTAAAAAAATCTATATAATATAAGCCATACGTAAAACAACTGATCATTCTGGTATGAGGAAAGCGGAAATGAGTATATTAAATGTTGAGCACCTGACTCACGGATTCGGTGACAGGGCGATATTCGAGGATGTAAATTTCAGACTTCTGGCCGGGGAACATATCGGCCTGATCGGTGCAAACGGTGAAGGAAAATCCACCTTCATGAATATCATCACCGGTCAGCTTCAGCCCGATGAAGGAAAGATCGAATGGGCAAAAAATGTTAAGGTGGGGTATCTGGACCAGCATGCCGTTCTGAAGGAAGGCATGACCATCCGCGATGTCCTTGCCGGCGCCTTTGATTCCCTCTACGAGATGGAAGCCCGCATGAACGAGCTCTATATAAAAATGGGGGATGCCACGGAGGAGGAAATGGCCGGATACATGGAGGAAACCGGAACGATCCAGGATCTTCTGACCAGCCATGATTTTTACATGATCGATGCAAAGGTGGAGGAAGTGGCCCGGGCCCTTGGGCTTCTTGACCTGGGTCTCGACAGGGATGTGACCGAGCTTTCCGGCGGCCAGAGAACCAAGGTTCTCCTGGGAAAGCTTTTGCTGGAAAAGCCGGATATCCTGCTTCTTGACGAGCCCACAAATTATCTCGATGCCGAGCATATTGAGTGGCTTAAACGCTATCTGCAGGAGTATGAAAATGCCTTTATTCTGATCTCCCATGATATCCCCTTCCTGAACAGCGTGATCAATATCATCTACCACATGGATGGGCAGTACCACAGCCTTGACAGATATGTGGGGGATTACGATAAATTTACCGAAGTCTATGAAATGAAAAAAGCCCAGCGGGAAGCTGCTTACAACCGTCAGCAGCAGGAAATCGCTGAGCTTAAGGATTTTGTTGCGCGGAACAAGGCAAGAGTCGCCACCCGCAACATGGCCATGTCGCGCCAGAAGAAGCTGGACAACATGGATATCATCGAAAAGGTTCACGAAAAGCCGAAACCGGAGTTCCGTTTTCAGGTTGCCAAAACTCCCGGAAAAATTCTTTTCCGGACAACCGATCTTGTGATCGGCTATGACGAGCCCCTGTCCTCACCCCTCAACATTTCCATGGAGCGGGGCTCAAGGATCGTTCTTACCGGCGCCAACGGCATTGGGAAAACAACGCTCCTAAGGAGCATCCTGGGGCTCATCCCGTCCATATCCGGCTCGGTTGAGCTTGGTGAAAATCTGGAGATCGGCTACTTCCAGCAGGAGATGCCGGCCGACATTGAGACCACCTGCCTCCAGGAAATATGGAATGAATTTCCCGGCTTTACCCAGTATGAGGTCAGAGCTGCCCTTGCCAAATGCGGCCTCACCACCAAGCATATTGAAAGCAAATGCAAGGTTCTGTCCGGTGGAGAGCAGGCCAAGGTCAGATTATGTAAACTGATCAACCGGCCATCCAACCTTTTGGTACTGGACGAGCCCACGAACCATCTGGATGTGGATGCCAAGGAAGAACTCTCCCGGGCATTAAAAGAATATAAGGGCAGCGTACTAATGGTATGTCATGAACCGGAATTCTACGGGGATATTGCCACCGAGATCCGGGACTGCACAAAATGGACAACAAAGGTGTTTTAGGTGGTCTTATAATTATAAACCGGTATCCGACTACCGCATAGCCGGTTTTATTCTTCCGCATGGGAAAAATATCTGTGGCTCCTGTCATTCTCGCGCTGCCGGTAGAATTCCTGCTTTTCGGCGAACATGTTCATCTCCGCCTCCTTTACCAGCTCAAACATATCCGGCGTACCGTTTTTCATTTCACAGGCTGCTACGCCGAAGGCAACATTATACCCCATATCAGCCAGACTTTGCCGCATCTTATCCACCGCTGCATTCACATCGTCCACATTGCCGTCCGGCCGGAAGCTCACAAACTCATCACCACCGACACGGTAGGTATGTTCCAGGCCGAAGCCGTTTCGCATGACCTCAGCAGATTCACGGAGCATCTTGTCACCTGCCAGATGCCCCTTCTCATTATTCATTTCATGCAGGCCGTTCACATCGGCATAAACGCAGATCAGGTTGTTTTTGCACTGCTTCGGATAATGCAGCAGCCGGTTTTCATAATGGTTACGGTTTTTGACTCCCGTCAGAAGATCCGTCTGACTCATGTACTCAATCTGGCTGGACTGCTTCAGCGCCCGGATCTTTATACTCATGATGAATACCGTAGCCGCAATTGCCACGATACCAAACGTGATCATGTTCCAGATATCGCTTTCCGCCACATCCGGTTTTTTGACCCGTTTAACGATCACGCAGAACGCGGTGACAACAATCGAGATCAGAGCGGAAAGTCTGAGAGGGCGGTCGTAAAACAGTAACGGGCTGACCAGCAGGAAAGCCACGGCCGAGACGGCGGCTTTATCCACATGCAGCATGGAAATTTGGATGCCGAATACATAAAGGCTGATCTCAAAAAAGTAAACAAGTACCATTACCAGTGCCGGATACTTCGGCAGGAAAAAGCGGGTGCAAAACAGGATAGCCAGCATTTCCAGCCCGGATAGCAGATACGAATTGCTGTTTACATTGGCAAAACCGGTGGATAAAGCACTTACGATGAGCAGCACAAAAAACATAGCCGCAGCTATCCGGGAAAAGACCTTTAATAATAATCTGTTTTCTTTATGAATATTGGGAAGAAGATTTTTATATTCCTCTTTCTCCACCCCCGCATAAAGGAACAGCTTCCAAACTTTATTAAAGAAACTCATGCATCCTCCGTCTTTACATCCACACCATCCGATTTTCATCGTATCCTGAGGCATTTTCAAGTTGTTTCGGGTATACCTGTCTGTATCATATCATTTTTCTATCTCCCTGTCATGAAGAAACTCTTTTTTTGACGATTTTTCAAAACCCGCAGCTTTCCCGGAGCATTTTATACTCCTCCTCGAGCTGAGCGGCGGAGAGCATCTTCGAATCCTCTCCCCGGATGATCAGCTGGATCATCCCATCCGAAGTAGCAACCGTGATATCCAGATTCCTCGCGTTTTCCACGGTGAACCGGGCAATATACTGGTCCGCCGTTTCCGCCTCTTTGGTGTAAACCACATGCACACCCAGATAATCCATCTTCTCTGTAAAATGACCGCGGACATTATAGGCATCGAAAACAACGATCACTTCGGTTCCCTTCAGCGCCCTGTATTCGGACATCATATCCAGAAGTCTGTATCTTGCGCCTTCCATATCCAGAGACTGCTGCTCCCGCGAGGCACGGGTATCTCCGATCAATTCCTTCAGTGTCTTCCAGGCATGAATGATATTGTAACCGTCCACCAGAAGATATTTCTTTTTCTCCGCCGTTTTTTTGCCTGTCCCGGAGGATGCCCCGCCCTTCACAGCTCCTCCGCGGGCTGCAGCCTGCACCGTGTTTTTACTGAGATAAACCCTTTTGGTGCTTCGCTTCTCATTTCCGGCATTGGCGTGGGTTGCATTCCGCAGGATATCGTCTATCTCATCCGTCCCAAGCGCCCTGTTCCTGTTTTCGGCCGAACCGTGCTGCTCTCTCCGGAGATGCTGCTGCCGGAGGATCTCCGCCTCCCTGAGAAGCCTCTCCTCATCCGTTTCCGTTCCCGGATCAAAGTATTCATCCTCCCGGGAAGGAAGATGCATCATTGCCTCGCATTCGAACCAGGGCACATAATATCCTGCCCCGCGGTCGATAAATATGCTCCCGGAGGGATTATCTTTATCATTATCCGGCTGATAATCCTTTTCTGCGATCACCTCATCCGCCAGGTCCCCCGGCATATCCGAATACCCGGCGAACTTCAGCTCAATACTTCCCCGGCCCGAGGTATATTCCGTCAGCCTGGTCTGATAATCCGCTATGCACCTGGCCGGCGCATTTCCCGCCAGTGTCCCGTCCGTGTTCAGGCTGACTCTTCCGCCCATATCGGAAATCTCTGTCATCACCCGTCCCACATTTTCCGAAGGCAGGGAAATCACAAAATCATACACCGGCTCCAGAAGCACCGGAGCTGTTTTCATGAGAGCCTGTCTTACCGCCCGCCGGACTGCTTCCCGGAAATCCTGACTATCCGTATGCTTCAGATGCGCCTTCCCCGCGATCAGCGTAAACCGGATGTCCGTAAGGCCTCCTCCCGTAAGGACGCCCGCAGGAAGGTGGTTCACCAGGGTGGACAGGACTGTTTTCTGCCAGTTGATCTCCAGCTCATTGACACTGAGATTGCTGGCCACTTCTATACCGGTTCCCCGCGGCAGAGGCTCAAGCAGGATCTGTACCTCCGCATAGTGGCGGAGCGGTTCAAAATGCCCGTAGCCGATGACGGGACTTGCTATCGTTTCTTTATAGACAAAGCTTCCTTTTGTAAAATCAATGGATACGCCGTACCGTTCGAGGATCCGTTCCTTCAGGATCTCCATCTGAAATACGCCCATCACGGAGATGCCTGCCCTGTCCTCTCCCGTGATTTCCAGCTGCAGCAGCGGATCCTCCGCGCAGAGTTCCCTGAGCTTTGGCAGAAAAACCCGGAGAGGCATATCCGGCGGAAGGGCAAGCTCATACCGGAGAACCGGCTGGCATATGGGGGTATCATCATCCGGCTCCTCCCCGAGTCCCATGCCCGCAAAGGTTTTTTCAAGGCCGAGAAAGGTGACGATATCCCCGGCTTCGGCCCTGTCCACATTTTCAAACTTTCCTCCGCTGTAGCACCTGATACGGCTGATTTTCTCACCGGCAAGCCGTTCATCATCTATCTCATTTCTTACGGATATACTCCCGCCCGTGATCTTTACATGGGACAGCTTCTGCCCGTTTTCATAGCCGATCTTGAAAACCTTGGCGGAAAAGGTATCCTTATACCTGATTTCCGGAAGATATGCCGTGATCAGTCCCAGAAGCGCATCTACCTTTTCGTTCTTCAGCGCCGATCCGAAAACAACGGGATGGAATTTCCCTGCGCTTATCAGGTTTACATAATCTTTATGTATCAATGTGCCCTCTTCCAGATACTTTTCTATTGTCTTCTCCGAAAGGGAGGCTATCTCTTCTTCCTTTTCCGGGATTTCATCGGCGGCGATATATCCCTCTCCCAGCTTCTTTTTAAGCTCCGAAAGGATTTCCTCGCGGGTTCGGAAGCACATATCCATTTTATTTACGAAAACGATATGGGGGACCCTGTAATTCCGAAGCATGCCGGTCAGCCGCTTTGTGGAAGCTGTTACTCCGTCCGGTGCGCTCACCAAAAGAAGAGCCAGATCAAGTACGGACAGTACTCGCTCTGCCTCTCCGATAAAATCCGCGTGACCGGGGGTATCGATCAGGGTCACACGGACATCGTCGCCGCTCCTGTTCAGTTCATTCTCCCGGTCAATGGTGCAGAGGGCCTGCTTCGACAGGATCGTAACGCCCCGTTTCTTCTCCAGGGCCTCCGTATCCAGAAAGGCATCCCCGTTGTCCACCCGTCCCGTGTGCCGGATCATGCCCAGATTATATAATATGCTTTCCGTAAGCGTTGTTTTCCCTGCGTCAACGTGCGCAAGGATTCCCAGTGTCAGCTTTTTCATTTTCCCTCATTACATTTTTTTCTCTCAAGTGCCTCTTTTCAGGCTTGCCGGCAACAATTTCTGCCTTTTTGCTTGATTTTACTGCTTTTTTCTCTCTCGAG
>CACYDN010000180.1 GCA_902773185.1 uncultured Lachnospiraceae bacterium
CATGGATCACATCCGTACAGAAACAAGTGTAAGCTGTTTTCATGGTAACCCCCTGCCTAAGCATAATAGTATTTATTTCGATTCCCTACTCCGCATACTTTACGGGAACCACAACCCCGCTCTTCTCCAGTGCCTCGCGGAACACCTTGAAGAAATCCGTGATGTCCGATTCATCGATTGCACCGAGCGCACAGAGCCGGAACGTATTGGTGGTACTGATCTTTCCGGGATAGATTGTGAAACCACGATCATAGCAGTAATCGTGCACCGTTTCGAAATCCCAGTTTTCATCATCCGGATAGATGGCCGATGCCACCAGCCCCGAACGCCACTCCGGCCGGATCACCTGGCGGAAGCCCAGCTCATCCAGTCCCTTGCAGATGGCATTGAACACGCGGGTATGTCTGGCCCACTTTGCCTCCTCGCCTTCAGCCCAGTACTCTTTCAGCGCCTGCAGCGTTGCGTAGATGGTCTGTACCGGCGGGGTAAAATGCATCTCCCCTGTCTTCTCGAAAAACTCATACTGCAGATACAGATTGCAGTAATAGCTTCTCTTCGGATAATCCTTTGATGCCTCAATGATCGACTTATTGCCGACAATGAAGCTGAGACCCGTGAAGGCCATGAGTCCCTTCTGGGCGGATGCCATCAGGAAGTCCACGTTATCCTCCTCGATGTGGATCGGCCGCATGGCATAGGTGGAGGTTGTATCCACCACGAAGGTTGCACCATACTGATGTACCAGTGCACCGATTTCCCGGATCGGATTCAGAATGCCTGTGCCCGTCTCATTATGGGTCGTATAGACCAGCCCGATGTCCGGGTTCTTCTGCAAAGTCTCCTCCACAATCTGAAGATCCGGCAGCTGATCCACCGGGAACTGCAGATTGATGTGCGGAAGTCCGTAGAATTCACAGATTTCCACGCCGCGCGTACTGTAGGCGCCGTTATTGATGACAAGGATTTTTTTCTCTGCCGGCAGCAGGCTGTTCAGGCAGATATCCATGTTGATGGTTCCCGAACCGCAGAAGAGAACCGATGTATACTTTTCAAGATCGCCGTGTACGATCCGGACAAGGTCCTCCCGCAGACCCTTCATCAAGCCTCCAAACTCTTTTTCGCGCGGGCAGATATCCGGTGTGACCTGCGCATATTTTACGGTATCCGTCGTGGTCGACGGCCCCGGATTCAGCAATATATTTCTTTTTACAGCATCCATTTTTTATCCTTCCTTCCGGCTTCTTCTATACTTCTTCAGCACTTTTTTCGTACGCTCTATGACTCTTCATCGCCGGCCTTTTGTGAATCATGACCTACAAATATTTCCTCTATGCAGCCGCTTATCCGGCACGCTTTCCAAATGAATATCCGAAATCATACCACATACGCACTGTCGATCGCACACAGCTCCCGGAACGTATCGATTTCTACGATATCCTCTTCCACACAGGGGAGCACATGTACCGCATAGTTTTCTTTCTTAAACACCAGCGGAACCTGTTCCCAGTAGCGGTCCTTCCCACCTTCGGATTCGAAAACCGCCGGGATATCCTCCCGAAGTTTTTTGCCATCCTCATGATTCCAGTAGGAAATCCCCACCATCTGCCAGATGTCCGGTCCCTCACCGCTGGTCATTTCCTCGGTGATCACCCCATCCTTCACGGTGAAGCACCAGTCATCGGTCTTCTCCTTCCGAATGGCCAGGAAATCCGACTGATAATGATACTTCCGGATAATCTTCGGATTGCTGATCAGAAGATCTGCTTCGAATACGTATGCATTCTCAAGAAGTTCCCGCGCGATGAGCGCCGAACCGATATTATTGGCCTCGGTATATTTCGGATTCTCCAAAAAGCGGATGTTGGGATATTTATAAAGCAGCTGGTCAAACAGCTCGGCCAGATACCCGCGGACAATATAGATTTCCTCAATGCCGGCCGCGTGGCAGGCATCGATCAGACGGTCGATGATCCGCACACCGTTCACCCGTACCAGCGGTTTCGGCGTGTTCAGTGTGATCGGCACGAGCCGTACGCCAAAGCCCGCCGCGATAAATATGGCCCGCTTCGCCCGGTAGGGTTCCAGCCGTTCCAGCTCTTCCGGCGTTGCCGTGCCGGCTTCCGCCTTCGCTGCGAGCGCATCAAATTCCTCTCTCGTCAAGTCAATATCACTCATTCTTCCAATCCTCTTTATCTTCTGCTCCGCACCAGGATCTCCATGATCCGGCCCGTTGCATCCTTCTTACTGAGCAGTTCCTTTTGCACGATCCTGTTTCGTATGTCGAAAAGCGGGTCATCCCCCTCGCGCATGGCATTCAGATACCTCTTCAGTGAATCCCAGGATTCCGCCACATACATTCCCGAAAGGAGCCGTTCGAAATCCGCCGTCAGCTCCACATCCGTAGGACAATAAACGACCGGTTTTCCCGTCACCAGGAAAAGACTGATGATCGATGAGTAATCCGTAAGGAGTACATCCGTCTCCCGGAAGGTGTCCAGAATCATGCGGTTCTGATCAAAATCGATATTCGCCGCCGCACACCGTGCCTTCAGCTCACTGATCTCCGCCTCCGTCATAAGACCCTTCGCCAGGAAATTATCAAACATCAGGGGATGCGGACGGACCGTAAGCTTCACCTCCGGATGCAATGAGAAATAGGCAATGAGCTGCTCCAGATATGTGAAAAAGCTCGTCGCCCCCATGTTATCCTCCGCGGTGCTCCAGCGAGGCGTCCAGAGGAAACGTGTGATTCCTTCCACCGGCTCCTGCTCCGTACTGTCAGCGGAAACCGCTTGGGCGGAAGCACCAGCATTTCCGATATTGGAATTCCCGGCCAGGTCCCTGTAATACTCGAACGCCGGATAACCGATATCATAGGCCTTCCGCCAGGACTTCTGCAGATATCCCTTGCGGAAATTCGCCGCCTCCACCCGGTTGGACGCAAACCACATGGTCACATGCCGGCCAAAGAGATAATACTCAAAATCGTCCATCTCCCAGTCAGTCGTGCAGTAATTGATCATGGCAATTTTAGCCGCCTGCATCACCGCACCGGTCTGAAGGCCTTCCGGAAGATAATGATCGTACGGCCTGTCATAGAAGATGTATTCAAACCCGGCCTCTTTATTGTAGTCAGGGAAGAAGGCATCCGCCGGATAGTCGATCACACGATCCGAAGCATCCGCATATTTTTCGCAATACCAGGCTGCCTCGGGATTTGCCTCCTCCATCACCTTCTTATTCACAAAGTCATAAGCCGGTGCCACAAGAATATAAGGATCAAAACGGTCGTCTCCGAGCATCCGCTCGAAAAGAGCCGCCTGCTTATCCCAGACTTCGGGCATCTGCACCACGAAACCGACCTTCACGGGCAGGCTCCCCTCACGTTTCATCCTGAGATTCTTCTTAATGTATTTCGCATTCCGACGGGCATCCGGACTGCAGGTTCTGTACCCGCGCCGGAGCGCATGCACCGCACGCCGCGGCATACACTTATTTGCGATAGATGCTAAACTCATGTTCACTCCCCATTATCTGTACTGTTATCCTAAGATTACACAAATCAGAACCATACAACATTCCATTGCTTCCGTTTCCAATCAACCGGAACGACACAGTTCAAAAAATCTCAGCGAACTCACTCACCAACTGTATCTGATTTGCCTTCCTTCGGCGGCGCTCCGCCCCGCAGGCGTCCCAGGAAGGCCATGATCTGCCGCCTTTTGATCACCAGAAGGCCAAGGACAATCACGGACACACCGATTCTTGCCAAAAGGATCGGATACAGTACCGCCGCCAGCGCCGAAAGGACTGCAAACGCAAGAAATAGATAGATGAGCCCTTTGTAATCGTAAGCCACATCTTTTTTCCCACGTTTCAAGAGCACTTTTTTCATGGCAAAATAATTTGCCACTGCAAATACAATATAGCTGGCAAGCGTCGTATAAGCAGCCGCCACGAAGCCGAACATCCGGATAAATACCCAGTTGGTCACAAGATTCAGGACCGCCGCGCCAATGGATGCATAGACGAGGCTTTTCCTCTCCTCGTAATAAAACTCAACATTGATGAACAGCTGCGCATAGAACAGCAAAAGCAGGCTCACGGCCACCGGCGGCACAACCTGCACGGCATCCGAGTATTTGGATCCCGCCATGATGAGGATGATCTCCGGCGCAAACCAGATGACACCTGACACCAGAACCGCCATCAGACCCGCTATACCAAGCGACACCGAACGGTTCTCCTCTTCCTTTTCTTCTTTGATCTTTTCATAAAACCATGGCAGATAGGAATTGTTGATTGCATTCAGAACAAACGTGAGCAGCATGGCAAAGCCATAAGCCACCCCGTAGGACGCCGCCTTGTCCTTCCCCTCCATGTGGCTGATCATGATCCGGTCGCTCTGGTTAAACACCACCTGTGACAGATAGTACGCCAGGAGCGGCACATTGAACATGAGTGCATAGCTCCAGTACTTTTTTTCGAGCGCCTTCTTACCGCGGACCATGTTCAGGGTGAACAGGATTACACCGGCAAGGATGTTCATGGCAGCACTGCCGACGATCCGCGCATATCCCTTTTCCGTGGAATTCACGACAAGGATGTACTGCACCACGGGCGACAAAAACGACGTCACAAGCGTAACAATGACCACGCTGATATATTTATATTCAAACCTTTTCTTACCGCTCCAGAGCTGGAATGCTGTCAGGGACAGGACCTCCGCCACTAAGATACAGATGATTCCCGTGGGCAGTTCAAAGAGGTCGTTCCAGAGTCCCCTGAGCGGGAAGTAAATGGCGAAAAAGACGGCGGACAGTGCGATGCAAATACCCTGCACGGCAGAAATGTAACCATCCCTGTCTTTTTCAAATTTCATCATTGCTGTAGAGAAGGATCCATATGCCAGATTGAGTGTGAGCAGAATCTGGAAGATGCCCTGCCAGGAAATATAGACCGTCACCTGGCCATATTGTTCCTTCGTAAGGAGTCTGGCAAAGAGCGGCAGCGTCACAAAGGAAACACACTGCTGCAGGGTGCTGCAGATGGTATATGCCGTGGCGGCCCGCACCGTCTTCGGCATAGCACTCCATTTTTCCTTTACGCTGCTCATCTTTTCCCGATTGCTCCTAACCTATGGTTCATAGTCACTTACTCTTATTACTGATTTCAGTCTTCTGTTATATTTCTTGTTTCGTATGACGACCCAGTTTCGTACTGCCGGTATACCCTATTCCAAAGTCTCCCCGGTAGCCACAAACCACAGAAAATCATTCGCTTCTTCGTACCGGGCACGGATTTCCGCCGGAACCTCTTTCTCGGATATTTCCCGGAAATCATGCTTCCTGTAGAATCTCACAGCCCGTTCATTTTCCGCGCTGACACACCAGAAAATCTCCTGCAGGCCATATTCCCGGAAGCCCTTCTTCAGGATTTCCGACATCCCGAACCAGCCTGCGCCGGTTCCCATGGCCCCTTTCCGGATTGTGATGGCAAATTCGGCAGACCCGTCTTTGATATGACGAAGGCTTACCGTGCCGAGGTACTCATCCCCGCCCGATGCGATTGCCAGGTGGAGGTCACGGCCGGATTCGTCCTTTTTTCCGATTCTTGCAATTTGCCAAACTCGTCTGAACCGGACCCGGACAACGCATCCGGCAGCACATCCATGGCAGGTGGTTCCGGGAAATTATCTCTGCTCCACGAAATGAACCCCTCCGCATCCGCGAGCGTTTTCTCAGCGAAATTCGTATGCAGTTTTTCCACAACCGATGGGTCATGCATCCACTCCAGCATGAGCGGTGCATCCTTCATTTCCAGTTTTCGCAGATACATGTAGTTATTTCCTTTTTTATTTCTGCCGGTTTATCTAACTAGCAAATCTTCTTCCGTTTTTCCGGAAAGCCGTTTCATTTCTGCTGATTTTACACTACCCGGCAAACGCATTCACAGCCGCGATCACATAATCCACTTCCTCGTCTGTCATGCCGTAGTACATCGGAAGCGAAAGCTGGGTGGCACTGATTTCCTCCGCGATGGGAAGCGCGCCCTCCGGAACCTCCAGATCGCTGTAGCACCCCTGCAGATGCATCGGAATCGGATAATGCTTATTCGTTCCGATTCCCCGCTCCGCAAGGAACTCGGCCAGACCGTCTCGATTCTTCACCCGCAGCGCATAAATATGCCAGACCGGCTCACATTCCGGCCGCACGGTCGGAAGCGTTACAAGCGGATTCGTAATCCCCGCCGAGAAACGGTCCGCAATCCGCCGCCGCTCCGCATTCATCCGGTCAAGATGCGGCAGCTTTGCCGCAAGGAATGCAGCCTGCATTTCATCCAGCCGGCTGTTGTTGCCCTTGTAAATATGATGATACTTGTAATCCGAGCCGTAATTGCCCAGCGCACGGATCTTATCCGCCAGGGCTTTATCGTTTGTGACAGCCGCGCCTGCATCCCCAAGTGCGCCCAGGTTTTTGCCGGGATAAAAGCTGAAGCCCGCAGCATCTCCGAAGGTACCGGCCTTACGCCCTTTATAGGTCGCACCATGCGCCTGTGCGCAGTCTTCCACGACAAAGAGTCCATGCTTTTTCGCAATATCCATGATGGGGTCCATGTCGCAAATCTGTCCGTAGAGATGCACCGGCATGATAGCCTTCGTCTTCTCCGTAATGGCCGGTTCAATCTTCGCCGGATCGATCAGGAACGTATCCAAATCCGGCTCCACGAAAATCGGTTTTGCGCCGGTATACGTTACCGCAAGCGCTGTCGCAATGAAAGTATTGGACGGAACGATCACCTCATCGCCCGGCCCGATTTCCAGCGCCCGAAGCGCAAGGAACAAGGCATCCAGACCGTTCCCCACACCAATGGCGTACGCCGTACCGCAGTATGCGGCAAAAGCCCTTTCAAAGGCGGCATCCTCTTCACCCTCAATATACCAGGAACGCTCAAACACGCGATTAAAAGCCGCACGGATATCATCTCCCAGCTCCCGCTCCATGGGGCGGAAGGTAACAAAAGGAATATTCATCTTCTTTTCTTCCATCTTCTTATCCATCTTCTCTTTCCCACCGGATATTTATCATCTGCAGGTGCTCTATTTTCCTTTTACATACGCCAGAAATTCATCATAATCGCGGATGTAGTCTGCCTCGTCGTACAGCTCGGACGCCAGCACCATCAGCACGGCATCCGGAGAGAAATCAAACATTTCCCGCCACATCACGTTGGAAACATAAAGACCCTCGTAGGGTTTTTCAAGCGGAATAACCTTCTTCTCTTCTCCGTTATCGAGCAGAACCTTGCAGCTGCCGTGGATGCAGATCAGAATCTGCTCCAGCGACTTATGCGCATGCTTTCCGCGCACCACGCCCTCCACGGTATCGTACATATAATAAACCCGCTTTACCTGAAAGGGGATATCCTTAAATTCCTCCAGCGCTACCAGCTGTCCGCGGTCATCGCCGTGGGGCTGGAACATATATTTAACGACCTGCATTGATTTTCTCCTTTGCAATTCCTTTCGCCACTTGTCCGGCGAAGAGCGTGAATCCGACAGGATGCAGCGCGCATGCCCGCATGAACGCCCCCTTCGACTCCGCTGTCGTCCGAAGATACTCATTTTTCACCCAGTCCCGGGTAACGGGATCCAGCGCGTCCAGGTGCTCCTGCTTTGCCGTCCGGATGACCCGGATATCATCCTGCACCAGGATCGGGTTCTTCGTCTTACCGGATACCCCGTTCGTTGCATAGCCGATGGAAACGATATCCATGGCGCAGCATAGAGGTTCCTCATAAAGGAACTTCAGGAAGAAGGGCGAATCCTCCAGCAGGCGGTAATCCTCATCAAACCAGCCCATCCCCTCAAGACGATTTCTCTTCAGTGCCAGCACCGAACCGGAAGCCGCATCGTAAAGACGTTTCGTCATATAATTTCTGTACTGCCGGATATGTGCCGAAACCCGGCCGGACTTATCATCCTGCATTCTGACAAGCTTTTTCGCGCTCCGTTCGTCCGGGATGTAATACATCTTCCGTGTGTCCATATCGATTGCCACACGGCGGGTCACAATGGCATTCGCATCCGTATCATGAAACCGCTGCACGATCCGTGAAACCACATCCTCCTGCCAGAAATAATCCCCGCAGGAAAGCGGCATAACAATGGTTCCCGAAGCCGCCTGATAGGCGCGGTTCAGATTTTTCACCGTCCCCACATTCTCCTCGTGTTTCATCACAATCACATTTTCCACGTTCGGTCCCTTATGGGCCATGATATAGTCCCGCACGCGGTCTGCATCAAAAGCCGGCGAGCAGTCATCCGCCACAATATATTCGATCCGCGGATAATCCTGCCGAAGGACGCTGTCCATGGTCTTACGAAGACCTTTAAAATTTTTATATGTCATGGTCACAATACTGACCAATTCATGCTCTGCCAAATCTTTTCCCTCCGCCTTTTCAGACGATACTGTTTCAGTATTATCGTGTTTTGCCACCCAACAAAGTACGTAGCAATCCAAAGTAAGTATAGCACAAAGCGGTGTAAAACTGAATAGGAGAATTTGGGCTCGTCAAACAGGATACCACATAAATGTGTATCCTGATGACTCGCCTTCGCACAGAAAAAGTCCACCGTGTGCATATCACACGATGGACTCATTAGATTTACAACTCAGTTATGCTATGCTTCGATTATTCTGCAATAATCTCCTTCACAACCTCCTCGATAATGGCAAGGCCTTCGAGAAGAACGTCGTCGGGGATGGTAAGCGGCGGCATCAGCTTCAGCACGCCATCGCGGCTTCCGGCAACCTCCAGGATGAGGCCGCGGTCGAAGCAGCGGTGAACCGCCTCCAGCGCAAACTTCGGATTGATGGGATTGAAATCGATTCCCCAGATAAAGCCCAGCCCCCGGTAGGAAAGCTTCGGGTCGATCGGCAGAATCTTTTCTTTCATATAATCTTCGATGATCACAGCCTTCCGGCGCACCTCTTCATCGATATGATGGTCGACAAAGTAATTGACGCCCGCTGTACCGCCGACAAAGGAAAGCTGGTTACCGCGGAAGGTACCGTTATGCTCTGCCGGACGGAAAATATCCAGCTCCGGTTTGATCAGAAGAAGTGCCATCGGCATACCAAAGCCGCTGATGGACTTCGAAAGTACAACCATATCCGGCACAATGCCCGCACGCTCAAAGGAGAAGAAATCACCTGTACGACCGTTGCCGACCTGGATATCATCTACGATCATGAGGATACCGTATTTCGTGCAGATCCGGCGAACCTCCTGCAGCCACTCTACGCTGGCCACATTGATGCCGCCCTCTGCCTGTATGGTTTCGAGGATGATGGCAGCCGGCCGCTCGTAGCCGGAGTGATCATCCGTCAGCACCCACTTCAGATAGCCGAGGGAATCTACGCCAACGGCTCCCTCATAAGGAATATGGGAAACAAATGTCAGCGGAACGCTTGCGCCCTCGCGACTCACCTTATCGGTGGTGCAGGCCAGCGCGCCAAGCGTCATGCCGTGGAAGGCACCGCTGTAGGCAAATATGCCGCTCTTGCCGGTATTCTTTCTGGCAAGCTTCAGAGCCGCTTCCACCGCATTCGTACCGGTGGGACCGCAGCACATAACCTTGTAGTCCAGATTTCTGGGCTTCAGGATTTTATCATTAAAGGTCCGAAGGAACTCAGCCTTGGCCTCGGTAAACATGTCAAGCATGTTGATGGGCGCATCATCGGCAAGATATTCCAGAATCTTTGCCTTGATCTCCGGGTTGTTATGTCCATAGTTCATGGAACCGGCAACCGCCAGAAAATCGATATATCTATTTCCATCAACATCAAATAGTTCAGCATTTTTTGCTCGTGAAAAAACGACAGGATACTTGCGGCAATAAGACCGTACCGCGGATTCATGTTCCTCAAAAACTTCTGTAGCACCCTTCGCCGAGAGCTGTGTGTTATTCATAACTTTATATCGCCTCCATTCCGGGATGACCATAGGTCCATCCAAACCAAAACTATTTTTTATCAAGTTGTCATTATAACACCTGCGGCAGCTTTTGTAAAGCTGAGCCGGGGAAGCGATTTTGTTGCGTTTTTGTTATGCTTGCGCGAATATAATTCATATGATGATTCAATCCGGAAAGAATACCCGGTTCACGAATAAGGAGAAAATTACGAAATGAAACAATATGCAGAGCTTGAAACACTGAAAAAGCTGCCTGAGACCGGAACGGCGCTGATCAACTTTATGAAAGGCACCATCGAAAAGTTTCCGAAGAACAGTCCCGTCCGGGAAGATATCATGAATGAAAACGCGCCGATTCTCAATAATAAAATGATAAAGGCCGAATCCAAAACAGAAATCAGAGAGCGTTCCAAAAAAGAGAATAAGCAACTGAAGCAAGCCGAAAAACGCCCGGATGTATTTATTTTCTAAAACCGGTTTCGGAAGGCAGAGCACCGATTTCGGACAGTCTTCCGGTCTTACCGGCCAAAATAGTAACACCCCGATCTTATATCAAATAAGGTCGGGGTGTTATTTCTTACTTTTTATTTCATACTATTTATCTGCCCATTGCATGTCCGGCAGTTTTTTGGGGCTGCACATTTTTATTTGCTTTTTCCGCAAGTCTAACGTGCTGCGCGCCGAATTTTACTGTAAAGTCTTCTTTATTGATTTTCTTACTGGTCCGAATCGTATTGATCTTGTCGATGATTACGTCGGCCCGGGGCTTCATTCCCGGAATATGCTTTGTAAGCTCTGCAATCGCATCCAGTGCATTGTTAAAGCATGCCTTGCCTTCCGTTGTACCACGCAACTTCTCTTTTCCATTCATATACTTTGTAGCTGCCTGGACCAGATTCACAACAGTTTTCATGATCTCCTTATCTCTCTTATTCGGCGTCATGCCTGCTGTTTTCGCTTCTATTTCAGACAGTTTTTTGATATGATCGGAAAGCCTTTGATATTCTCTGCTGTGCCCTTCCTCATTTACCATGTTTTCATGGAGCTTCTTCATGGATACACAGAGCTCCCTGATATTCTCCTGCGGCACCTTATACAGGCTGTCACGCGTATTATGCATCAGTCTTTTCGCTGCATCGGCATCTCGAAGTGCCTCCAGGATCACATCATCCTTCATTTTATCCAATATACATATCTCGCGGATCTGCGATGCCATCAAACGCACATTCTGAAGATTGAACGGCAGCTTCTGCGCCTTTGAAACCTGCGCTGCCATGACCTTGGACAGGCTGTCGATCATCTTCTCCCTGTCACGGAAGCATTTGTCGGTTCTATGATACTCTTCATAGGTATCATAATCCTTTTCAGCCTTACGCTTTGGCTTCGTCAGTATTTTATACCATGCCGGTTTCCGCAGCATAGTCTTGGTAATCTCTTCGCTTCGCTCCGGATGCTTGATAATATCAGAGATATAGGAACTTTTTTCTTCCACGTACTCCCGGAACAGACCATCAGTCGATTTTTCATCACCGGCAACACCCATGCTGCGTTCACTCGTTACGATTGCCTTATACCTTCCGAGTTCATTGACTGTGTGCGCTTTTAATACCTTCTTTGCAATTTCCTTTGCCGGTCCATTCGCCCAGTCCTCTATACCATCTGTCGGATACCCTTCTCCACTAAGTTTCTTCAATTCATCGCCTGTAGAATAATACGCTCTCTCTTTGTCGTTCATTCTTTCAGACGCTTCTTTTTCGCCTTCCCTCAGAAATAAATCCATATAAATAAACAAGATTTCCGATTTAAGATTCGATAAAGGTCCACCATCTCCATCAAGCCCCTGACGCTGGAGCCCGGGTCTATCTTTAATCTTATCATCTAATCTAACGTTCGGATCCTGTAACCTTAAATACTCCAAGCATTTTTCTGCTTCAGTATTATTTTTCCCAAGTTTTATAAGGATATCTCTATACGTAATACTTTCTGTGATTTCTAATCCTTCAGATAATACAGTCTTCAATTTTGTATCAAGTTTCACAAGAATTGTCGACTGAAACTCATCAATAGTGTCAAAAACACCATCCATATCTGCCTGACGAAACAGCTCAATTGCCTTTTCTTTCTGTTTTGGATCCCCTTCAAATCCCCGGTAAAGCTGATCGAAATTCTTCCCCTGCACCACCTTGACTTTTGCTCTCATCTTACCCATCATTTTAATGGTTTCCTCAAGGTTTGCAAAAGTCAAATGAGAATATAATGCGTCATATATTCCATCATGGAAAGCGTCTTCATTATTTCTGTCTGCATCAGTAAAATCAACTATTTCATGAAAGCCAAGTTTCTTACGTTCTACAATGTCCTTTGAAATATAGCTTCCGCTATATAAGAACTTTCCTTTCATGTTATAGCAAAAGCCCATCCAGTACTTATCCGCTATAGATGTTTGTGCAATATAAGTATTCTTTGTCTTTTTATAGTCTTCCTTATAATCCAGATTATCAATCGGTTCACGTATAGCCCTGGTCATGCCAAAGGTTTTCCCGGAATAAAGCCCGGTTTCCAGTTCTCTTAAGTCTTTTACAAAGAATTCTTCTTTCTTTTTGTCTCTTATTTCATAAATAGGCTGAAGCGCTTCATCGGTTGTTTTCGCCCCGGGATTAGCTAATCTTCCGTTATCTGCCAGTTCTTTTTTCAGAGATTTGAATCTGTCCTCGG
>CACYDN010000181.1 GCA_902773185.1 uncultured Lachnospiraceae bacterium
ATGTTTTTTTGATTATAATCCCTCTTGCGACACAAATCAAGATTTTTAATTCTTGAATTTCACACCAAATCAAGATTTATCATCTGACCATATCAAATTCCTTACATACTGAACTTTTTTGTTGACATTTTGTTGACGAAGAAAACGGGAAGTCCCTATTTTAGGGGCTTCCCGTCGTTTTTTCATTATAGGAGTTCAATCGTTCCCGGCGGCTTGGAGGTGAGATCATAGAGTACGCGGTTCACGCCCTTCACCTCGTTGATGATCCGGTTCATGGTCTTCTGCAGAACTTCGAACGGAATATCCGTACAGTCGGCCGTCATGAAGTCGCTGGTATTGACCGCACGGAGCACGACCGCATAGTCGAAGGTGCGGAAATCACCCATAACACCAACGGAGCGCATGTTGGAAAGGGCCGCAAAATACTGATTCGGCAGATGCCTTATACGGCCGCTCGCAAGGGCGTGGTCCATCTCCTCGCGGAAGATAGCATCCGCATCCTGCACGATCCGTACTTTTTCCGGCGTGATCTCGTCGATGATCCGGACACCGAGCCCCGGTCCCGGGAACGGTTGGCGATAAACCAGATACTCCGGAATTCCAAGCTCAAGCCCCGCCTTTCGTACCTCATCCTTAAAGAGCATCCGGAGCGGTTCCACAATTTCCTTGAAATCCACATAATCCGGAAGACCACCCACGTTATGATGGGACTTGATCACCGCAGATTTTCCAAGGCCGGATTCGATCACATCCGGATAGATGGTTCCCTGCGCAAGGAAATCGACTGCGCCGATCTTCTTTGCTTCTTCCTCAAAGACGCGGATAAACTCCTCGCCGATGATTTTTCTCTTCTGCTCCGGCTCCGTCACACCGGCCAGCCGGTTATAAAAGCGGTCTGCTGCATTCACACGGATAAAGTTCAGGTCATAATTTCCATCCGGTCCGAAAACAGCCTCCACTTCATCTCCCTCATTTTTCCGAAGAAGCCCATGATCGACAAAGACACAGGTCAGCTGTTTTCCGACTGCTTTGGCCAGAAGTACGGCTGCCACGGAGGAATCCACCCCGCCGGAAAGTGCGCAGAGTACACGGCCGCCGCCAATCTTTTCGCGAAGCGCTTTCACAGTGGAATCCACGAAGGAATCCATCTTCCAGTCACCGCTGCACCTGCAGACATTATAGATAAAGTTGTAGATCAGTTCTTTTCCCTGTTCGGTATGCATTACCTCAGGATGGAACTGGGTTGCATAAAAGCCCTTTTCCTCATTTTCCATAGCTGCCACGGGGCAGTCCTTCGTATGTGCCGTAACCCGGAAGCCGGCCGGTGCCTCGGCAATATAGTCCGTATGGCTCATCCAGGTGGTGATCTTTTTCTTAATGCCCCGGAAGAGCTTGGATTTTTCACCCGTCTGGGTTCCGTTTTTTTCGGAAGCGCCTGACTGATCCGATACCGTGCTCGCATCGATAAAGGTTTCCGTCCTGCCGTATTCGCTCACCGGTGCCGTTGCGACGCGCCCGCCCAGAAGATGCGCCATCAGCTGGGAGCCATAGCAAATGCCCAGAATCGGAATTCCCAGATCAAAGATTTCCTTTGTATAGGACGGGGAATCCTCCAGATACACACTGTTCGGGCCGCCGGTAAAAATGATGCCCTTCGGATTCATCTTTTTAATTTCCTTGAGCGGCATGGTGTAGGAATGCACTTCCGCGTACACATTACATTCTCTTACCCGGCGTGCGATCAGCTGGTTATATTGTCCGCCAAAGTCCAGGACAATCACAAGTTCCTTGTCAGCAGGTGTTTTTTCCATACTCTTCCTCCGATCTTCATTACCGAAAACAAACACAGGCGTCAAAAGAATCTTTTGACGCCTTCGTCTGAAAACACTATTTTGTTACTTCTTTAATGGCCGCCTGCAGCTGGTTATCCTTATCATGGGGAATTTCCAGCATCTGATACAGCGATTCATCCAGTTCAATCTCCACATCCGGGGCAATGCCTTTCTCATGAATATCATTTCCGGCGGGCGTGAAATACTTGGCAATCGTAAACTTGATACCACTGCCGTCGGAAAGCCTGACTATAGTCTGTACAATACCCTTTCCGTAGGTATTGGTTCCCACGATCGTTGCCAGACCGTAATCCTTCATGACACCGGTATAGGTTTCGGATGCACTGGCACTGTTTTCATTTACGAGAACAGCCATGGGAAGATCCACCTTATGGCCATCCGAACAGTTGAATTTCTCAAGAACCTTTCCGTTTTTATCCTTTGTGGTCATGATAAGACCGGCCGAATCTGCCCCTTCCACCGTGACATTATCATCCACAATATAATCTACCATCTCTACAACAGCGTCCAGAAGGCCGCCCGGATTACTGCGAAGATCCACAATAAGAGCCTTTGCACCCTGCCCGGTCAGGTCATCTACCGCTTCAATAAACTGATCGGGTGTATTCTCAATGAACTGGGAAACCTCGATGTAGCCGATATCTCCCTCCAGCATTTCATATTCTACGGTCACGTTGTTGATATCCGCCCGCTTTACGGTAAATTCCAGAAAATCATCTTCCCCCTCCCGATACATGGTCAGGTGTGCTACCGTATCCCGGGAGCCGCGGATCAGGCCAACAACCTCCTCCAGTTCCATATCCGATGTAATATCCGTATCATCGATTTTTACAAAAACATCCCCCGGCAAAAGTCCCGACTCATAAGCAGGACTTCCCTTGATGGGCTTCACGATATATACAGCTCCCGTTTCCACGTTCTTGCTGACAGTAGCGCCGATACCGAAATAGGTACCGCTGTCATCCTCAAGCATTCTGGCATACTCCTCCGGCGTATAATAAACCGAATACGGATCATTCAAACCGGCCATGATGCCGTCAAAATACTTTTCCTCCTGCTTTGCCGGATCCTCATCAAAATAATAATACTCTAAAAACTTGTTAAGTTCCTCTGTCTTGCTCTTAATTCTGTCCGAGTATACGTCAAATTCTTCCCCGTCTGCCGCAACACTTGTTTCGGTAGATGTATCTCCGTTTCCCTCCGATACTTCGGATTTTTTCTTTCCGCATGCCGGCAGGCCAAGCATGAGTGCGCCCGCCATAAGGATTGCAACCGGCTTTTTCCATTTTTTACTAAACATGTCTGACATCTTCTTTCTTACGTCTCATCGTATGAAGTATTTAATATCATTTTTACCGGAACACTGTAAATCAGGTGACCGGAAGATCGAATCGTTATACTAGAACAGGAAATCCAACGGATCCTGGTATTCCCCGTTGATCCGGACACCGAAATGCAGATGCGGTCCGGTCGAAGCGCCTGTGTTGCCGGAAAAGGCAACCACATCGCCCGCTTTTACCTGCTGGCCGACCGTAACATTGAAGCCAGACAGGTGGTAATAAATAATCGTAATGCCGCTGCCGCAGTCGATCAGGACTGCGTTGCCGCCGGTACCCATATAACCGGTGTACATAACGACGCCATCGGCTGCTGCGATACAGGGACTCCCCTCATCGCAGGGAATATCGATTCCCCGGTGATCCGACGTTGCTCCCGCTACATTCGGCGCATTCCTGTAACCAAAGTAAGAGGATATCTGACCGCTGGATGGCATGGGCCACAGCATCTTATCTCCCGTATATGTGTATTTCACGTAGGTTGTCGTTGCACGGAAGGATGCTTCCAGCTGCGCGATTGCTGTCGTCTGCTGCTTTTCCAGCTGTTCGAGCGTTGCGATTCCTGCCTTGGCCGTATCAATATCTGCCTGATATTCCTCAATCTGTTTGGCCTTGGCATCGGAATACATCTGGAGGATATCCTGCTGCTCACGATAGCCTTCCTCGATCACACCGATATCGTTGATCATCGTCTCCATCATAAGTTTCTGATCTGCGATACTCCGGCGGGCATCCGTGAGTTCCGTCAGCTTTCTGTCTTCGTAGGAATTCACCTCGCTCACGTACTCAACCCGGTTTATCAGCTCATAGAATTCAATTGACTGGAAGAGGAAGTCGTAAATGGATGCATTTTCGTTCTCATATTCATTCTGAATCTGGAACTTCAATGCATCATATTGTTCCTGTTCCGCCTTCTGGGCTTCTTCCAGTCTTCCCTTCAGATCCGCAATGGTCGCCTCACAAATCGCCTTCTGCTCATCCATGGCATCCAGCTTATCCTCATATTCAAGGATTTTTTCATCGAGCGCCTTCAGCTTGGAGATATAATCATTCTGAGAAGTAAGAAGCCCCTTCAGTTCCGTTTGCAAATTAAGCTTCTGTTCTTTTATCTTTAATGCCTGCTGCTGCAGAGCCGCGATTGCCTCCGCATTATATACCTCGTTTCCGCTTTCGGAAACGACAGTCTGCACGACAACTACGCCGGGCGAAGCATCCTGCCCTGCTTTATCCTCTTTATTTGCTGCCTTGGACGGATCCTCGGCATCTTTTGCGGGATCGTATCCCGGCCAGGGACCGATTTCGGGCTTTTCCTCCGTGGTTGGATTTTCAGTTGACGAATCCTCGGAAGAAGGATTCTCGGAGGAAGGCTCCTGCGAAGACGGTTCTCCGGAAGAGGGTTCCTGTGAAGACGGTTCCCCGGTTGATGGTTCTCCCGTGGATGGTTCTCCGGTAGAAGGCTCCCCGGTTGATGGTTCTCCGGTAGAAGGCTCCCCTCCGGGGTTCTGCGGATCATCCGCATTACCTGCCGGATCACCGGTCTCTACGACATCTCCTCGAACCCCGGCGCTCGGAACGGTTCCGGCCAGAGCCAGGACCAGGCATATTGCCACATATTTTTTCCATTTTCTCAAAACCGGATCACTCCTTTCCGCAAGTTTCTTTTCATAATTCGTTCATTATTGTTCACGCATGTAAGAATGCAATATACACCTTTTTCCCACACAGGTCAACTCTTTCGAACAATGATCATACCTTCAGATGCCGGCGTGTCGTGATCCAGCTTCCGAAGAAACCAATACCCACGCCGATGGCCAGGGTGATCGGTGCCAGCGTTTTGAAAAGCTCATTGGCCGGCGTAAATTCAAACAGACTCTGCAGGATGGAGAACCGTCCCGCAATATAATTGATGATCAGATCGTACAGATAATACAGCAGGAAGATCGGAATGATCGATCCCACCAGACCGATGATGACACCTTCTACAATGAAGGGGCTCCGTACAAAGCTGTTGGTCGCACCGATCAGCTTCATGATCTTGATTTCCTCACGCCGCACCGTAATACCGATGGTAATGGTGTTGCTGATCAGGAAGATGGATACCAGAAGCAGGATCAGGATGATACCCATGGATGCATATCCCACAAAGGTTTCCACAGCGGAAATATTATCTGCCGTTCTCTGCGAACTCTTAACCTTCCGCACGCCTTCCAGACTGTTCAGATACTGTTCAAAGTCCGCCTGTCTGCTGACGTCCTTCAAGGTGATCCGGAAAGAACCTGAATTCGCCAACGGGTTATCGTTTCCGAAAGCACTTCTTGCCGCTTCCGGATCATCGTAGTTTTCATCGGTGAATGTCTTCCACGCTTCTTCGGGTGTGATCTCATCCAGCGTGTTCACTTCATCTCTTGTTTTGATCTGCTCCTTCAGGAGACTCTTCTGTGTATCCGTAATATCATAATCGAAGAATACGGAAATCGAAATATTCTGTTCGATCTTCTTGATTCCTGTCCGGAAATTCACGATCAGTGCGTAGAAAAATCCGAAAATAAACAGACAGGCGATGATCGTACCGATTGACGCCAGGGAGAACAGCAGATTTCTGCGGATGTTCTTAAAACCCTGTCTGACACTGTACCAAGCTGAACTAATCCTCATTGATATACCCACCCTTCTCTACATCACTGACGATCACACCTTTTTTAATGGTGACCACGCGTTTTTTCATGACATTGACGATTTCTTTATTATGGGTAACCACAACAACGGTGGTTCCCTTCCGATTGATCTCGTCAAGAAGGTTCATGATTTCCCAGGAATTCTTGGGATCCAGATTACCTGTGGGCTCATCCGCAAGGATGATATCCGGCTTATTTACCAGTGCACGGGCCAGCGCAACTCTCTGCTGCTCACCACCGGAAAGCTGCCGGGGATAGGACTTATATTTATCTGCCAGGCCTACCAGTGTAAGTACCGCAGGCACCTGGCGGCGGATGTAACGGGACGGTGTCTCAATAACGCGCTGCGCAAAGGCAACGTTCTCATATACCGTACGGTCCTTTAAAAGACGGAAATTCTGGAACACAACGCCGAGTTTCCGGCGAAGCTTCGGAATCTGCCGTCTTTTCAGTTTTGTATAGTCGAAGCCGGCCACCTGAATCTTGCCCTTTGTGGGAACAAGCTCCCGGAGAAGCAGACCGATCATCGTGGTTTTACCGGAGCCGGAGCTTCCGACAATGAACACAAATTCTCCTTTTTCAATCTTCAGATTAATATCCTTCAGCGCTACTGTGCCGGTCGGATATTTCATCGTCACATTTTCCAATTTGATCATTTCTAAAGTTTCCTTCCCAAAATTTAGGCCTGAAATAACTAGAAATCAAGCGATTCCATATATTTCATGTATTTCACTACCATGAGTGCAATCTTGAAGGTAATGGCATCCTCGAATACACGAAGATCAAGGCCTGTTGCCTTTTCAATCTTATCCAGACGGTATACCAGCGTATTCCGGTGGATATACAGCTGCCGGGAGGTCTCGGACACATTCAGGCTGTTCTCAAAGAACTTGTTGATGGTCGTGAGGGTTTCCTCATCGAACTCATCCGGAGACTTGCCGTCAAAGATTTCCTTAATGAACATGCGGCAGAGCGGAATCGGCAGCTGATAGATCAGACGGCCGATGCCCAGATTGTTGTACGCAATGATGTTCTTATCGCTATAGAAGATCTTACCGACATCCAGCGCCATCTTTGCTTCCTTGTAGGAACGGGATACTTCCTTGATCTCGTTCACGATCGTACCAAATGCCACATGAACAGAGACCATTGCCTCCATGTTCAGCATATCTACGATGGTGCGGGCTGTTTTTGCCAGCTCATCGTAGGTTTCATTCGGCCGGACTTCCTTCACGAGGATGATGTTCTTCTCATCCACTGCCGTAATGAAATCCTTCGCCTTTGCAGAGAAGATGTTCCGCACGGTCTCCAGTGCATTGTTGTCCTTCTCGGCCTTTGTCTCAATGATAAATACGCAGCGCTTTACATCCGTATCGATGTGAAGCTTCTTTGCACGGTTATAAATATCCACCAGAAGAAGATTATCCAGAAGAAGGTTCTTGATAAAGTTATCCTTATCGGAACGCTCCTTATAAGCAACCAGAAGGCTGCGGATCTGGAATGCGGCCATCCTACCTACCATGTAGGTGTTATCGGATTCGCCCTTGGCCATGACAACATACTCCAAAGTCTTGTCATCCATGACCTTGAAAAACTGAAAGCCAAGAAGAGACTGGCTTTCGGCCTGGGAATCTGCGAACGCGAGAACGGCATCCTCATAAGGACGAAGTTCTTCGTCGCTGGTGTGGGCCAGTATACGGCCCTCTGCATCTGTTACAACAAGATCCACCTTGGTGATGGTGCTGATCCCGTCCAGGGTTTCCTGTAAAATTTGATTTGAGATCATGTTCGCTCCTGTTCTTGTTATACCTTACCAATTTATAATGATTCGACAGGATTTCTGCCGAGGCACATTCCGGAGCGGCCGAGACGCACCGCTGCAACCGGAAGATTTATCGTGGATTTTCCCACACAAAACACACCTTGATAGAAACCCTCGTGTTATTGTACCAAAAAATTTACATAAAAAAAAGGGGAAATGCAGATTTTCACTGCATTTCCCGCTTTTTTCACTAAAAATTCACTTTAGGGAAGTGACTAGTTCACAATAATTTCTTCTGTTTCCTTATCGAAGATGTGAATCTTGGAAAGGTCAAATGCAAACTGTACAGTGTCGCCGGGGCGAGCAGTTGTACGAGCATTTACTCTTGCCGTAATATCGAACTGGTCAATGGAGAAGTACAGATATACTTCAGCACCAAGCATTTCGTAGATATTGATCCGTGCATCGATAACGGACTCAGGTGAGGACTCAATGAACAGCTGCTCATCATGAATATCCTCAGGACGGATACCAAGAACAACTTCCTTGTCGATGAAGCCGCTTGCGATCAGCTTGTTCGCCTTCATCTCCGGAACCTTGATAGAGTGAGAACCGAACATCAGGAGAACATCTGCGCCACTCTTAACAACCTTGCAGTCGATGAAGTTCATCGGAGGCATTCCCATGAAACCAGCAACGAAGAGGTTTGTCGGATGATCATACAGATTCTGCGGTGTATCTACCTGCTGGATGATACCGTCTTTCATAACGACGATACGTGTACCCAGTGTCATAGCCTCTGTCTGGTCATGTGTTACGTAGATGATGGTTGTCTGCAGTCTCTGATGAAGCTTGGAGATCTCAACACGCATCTGTACACGAAGCTTTGCATCCAGGTTGGAAAGAGGCTCATCCATCAGGAATACCTTGGGCTCACGCACGATTGCACGACCCATGGCAACACGCTGTCTCTGACCACCGGAAAGAGCCTTCGGCTTACGATCAAG
>CACYDN010000182.1 GCA_902773185.1 uncultured Lachnospiraceae bacterium
CCGAAGCCGGTGATCCTTTCTTTCCTGGGGAAGTAGTGCTTCCGTCTAGGTAACCGGAGGCGGTGCTTTGGCACTGTCTCATTTACGAGAAAGGTACAGGATATGATTCAGGCAGATGTTCTTATTGTAGGAGCCGGTCCTGCGGGACTTACCGCCGCCATCTACGTGGAAAGAAGCGGAAGAAGTGCGGTGGTGCTGGAAGGATATACCTACGGCGGCCAGATTGTGAATACTCCCGAAGTGGAAAACTATCCGGGTATACCGAAAATTTCCGGTTTTGACTTTGCATCGGCGCTGTACGGTCAGGCGGAAGGTCTCGGGGCAAAGGTGGTTTTCGACAAGGCAGTAAAGGCAGATCGGCGCGGCGAGGAATTCGTTCTTCAGGGCGAATCCGGTGAGGAATATGCCGGGAAAGCACTGATCATTGCCACGGGCGCCAAAAACAGGCATCTGGGCATCCCCCGGGAGGAGGAGCTTACGGGCCGGGGCGTCAGCTACTGTGCAACCTGTGACGGCGCGTTCTTTAAAGGAAAGGATGTTGCGGTGCAGGGCGGCGGTAATACAGCGCTGGAGGATGCACTGTTTCTTTCTCAGTATGTTAGCCGGGTCTATGTGGTTCACCGACGTGAAGGTTTTCGTGGGGAACCGGGACTCCTGAAGGCTCTAAAGGAAAAGGAGAATGTCTCTTTACTGCTGAATCGGACGGTAACGGGGCTTGAAGGAACGGCTTCACTGGAATCAGTAACTCTTAGGGATACCCAAACGGGTGAAACGTCTGCTCTGCCCGTGGCAGGATTATTCGTAGCCATCGGGCAGGAGCCGGACGCAGGGATCTTCCGTGAGCTGGTCTCACTGGATGAAAAAGGGTACATTGTGGCGGATGAGTCCTGCCGGACATCATCTCCGGGCATTTTCGCTGCCGGTGATATCCGGACGAAGGAGGTAAGGCAGCTTGTGACAGCCGCGGCAGACGGCGCAACAGCAGCACTTGCAGCGGTGAAGTATATCGAATAAAATGACGAAAAAACGCCGGGAACAACCCCGGCGTTTTATATATTACGTAGCCGAGCCGAGCGGGGATATATTTCCCGGCTCGGCTCGGTAAAGGAAGGGAGAGCTATTTTGTTATTTGAAAGTCACTGCTTTGGTTTGAGGGTATTGGGCAGTGGCTGTTATTTTAGAGTTCATCCATGGCAATTTCGGGGCGGGAAAGATTTACCTCGAGATTACCGTTATGCTTTCTGATTTCATCGATCATGCTTTTGACGGTCACGCCGGGGCGTATCGTCACATTGTACTGAAGAACATAAATCGTGCCCATGTTGGCCGTTTTTACGGATTCCAGTTCATATCTGTCCAGAAAGCTCTTAAAGATTTCCTCGAAACGTCCTTCAAAATCCAGATCCTCGGGGACCTTGATCTTCAGTTCACGTTCTGCCCGGCTGCTTCCGCCGAAATCACTGAGATTCAGGAGCAGACTGACCAGAGAAATGATGAGTGTAACAGCTGCTGCAACACCGAGATAACCCATGCCGCATGCCAGACCGACGGCCATGGTGAGGAAGATGATCGATATGTCCTGGCCGCGTCCCGGAGCGGAGCGGAACCGGACGAGACTGAAAGCACCTGCCACGGCCACGCCGTAGCCAACGTTTCCGTTCACGAGGATGATCACAACCGCCACGATCGCGGGGAGCATCACGAGGGTTGCGGCAAGGCTTCTGGAACACCGGTTCTTCACCATGAAGAGGCAGGCGATAAAGAGACCGCAGATGAGAGCGGTCAGAACCGATAACAGAAAATCGGATCCCGAAAAAACACCGTCTTCTAATATAGAGGAAAACATCTTATCAAGCATACGCCACACCTCCTTTTTTCTTCTGTGTGTTTACCGGACTGCTGCCGGTTCCTGCTGCGACAGCACCGGCTGCAAGCTGACCGGCAAACCGGGTTCTGACAGTATCCATCTGCATTTGGCAGTATCCCATGCCGTATTTGGAAAAGGATACCGGGAATATCCGGAGTTCGCTCATCTTACGGGAAAGTGCCAGGGGAATGGCATCCTTTACCTTGATTTCCATGAGACGCTGGCCATCCGCCAGAAGGTTTCTTCCTTCGTTTCCCATTGACAGATCCAGATTTTTTGCTCGCCAGTGAATATCTCTGTCAAACGTTACCCGGAAGTCCGGGTCATCCTTTCCGGCGAGGGCAATTCTTTTGCAGCTGATCAGCATGGCCGGAGCCAGACCCTTGTAATTTGTCCGGAATGCATCAATCTCTCCGGCAATCTGTCGGTCGGCACCTTTGAAAACTTGGCCATCACCTGTAAGCTGCGATAATCTTCCTGTTCCGGTCAGATACCGGAACGCATCTTCGTAGGAAAGGGAAATTCTTCGTTTATATACGATTCCGTCGTATTTCTTTTTGATTTCGACAAAGGCCGGTGTATCTTTCTCCGGAACGCCGTAGGTTCTGAGCCGGAGCTTTTCCTTATAGACCGGTTTTTCCAGAGAGGTACGGATCAGCCGGTAGTTCGGCGTATCGAAATACAGACTGAGGATATCGCTTTCGCCGTATTTATCGATTTCAGCCATTTCCAGGAGGGCCGGAAGAAACGCTTCGTACTGCTCTTTGCTGAGGAGATATTTTACTTCTTTTCTTTTAAATACAGCCTGAAAATCCGACATCGCCTTCACCACCTTTCGTCTTTGATGGTGATAGCATATAACAGGTTTCTGAAACGAAACTGAAATCCGAAAAAGGTTTTTTGTTGAAAAAAAGAAAATATTTTTGTATTATGAAGAAGATGCAAGACGCTATGCCAACGGATAAGTAATTGATAATCAGGAGTAAAAAGCAGTGAATCAAAACAGAGGTCTGAATCTGATTCTTCATAAAAAGGGCGGAATCATTGTTGCTTTTTTGATCGGTGCGCTGATCGGCCTGTTTTTTACGGGACGTCCCGATAAAGGATATGAAGAAAGCAGCAGTTCGAAG
>CACYDN010000183.1 GCA_902773185.1 uncultured Lachnospiraceae bacterium
ACCCCAGAGGATATAGGTTACTGCCGCATATGCCACAAGTCCGGAACCATTCAGACTGGGCGGTGCGGAAAACATCAGCACCAGGATCACGGAATTCGTGAGTGTACCGATGATAAGCCAGGGACGGAATTTTCCCCATTTTGTCTGGGTTTTCGCAACGACTACACCCATGATCGGATCGTTAAAGGCATCAAAAATCCTGGCAACCAGCAGGATCACACCCATGGCAAAGGCGCTGATACCCATGACATCCTGGAAATAATACAGGATGTAGCTTGCCGAAAGCATATAGACCATATCTTTTCCTATCGCGCCGAGGCCGTAGGACATTTTTTCTTTCATTCCGAGTTTCATAGAACCATCTCCTCATATGTTAAAAAGTACTCGACAATCGCATTTCTACTTACCTGCCAGCTTTGCTGCGAGCTTTACGACTTCATATGCACCGTTATAAATTCCAATCTTGTCATTTGTCAGGATGCTTTGGCACATATCCGGGAACAGAACCTCATCCGTCAGGAAAAGACGGATCATCTGCAGGATATGCGGCACATCTTCACATTCCAGTGTACCGTCTCCGATTTCCGCCGAATGGATGGCGCCCCACTTCTCATGACCGCCGATCCGTTTGATAAAGAGCTTCGGAATCGGATAGAATGCAAGTTCGCTCGGTTTTGTTACCAGTACATCCGCACTCCGCATTAGAAGATTCGTGCAATATACCGCCTCAAAGATATTTTCGTGGCAGAATGCGTGCACACCGGTGACATCCTCTGTCAGTGCTGTTTCAGCAAAGCTCTTTGTATCATTCCAGTCGTTAAAATGTGTGGTGGAAACGCCGGCCAGATCCGGATTTTCCCGGCAGAGTTCATCCCAAACCTTCGCGTAATCACCCACATTGACGTAAAGAACCACTCTCTTTCGTTTGATGGCCTTCATCAGATAGCGGATGATGGCTGAGAAGAGCTCCTTCTGGGCACCCGCACCGCCGATTGTAAGGAGAAAACGCATCGGCTTTTTGTCTGTCTTCCGCTTCAGCCTTGCCTCTGTATCTGCCGCAAGATTAGCCACAAGCTCATGATCGATATAGTGGCCGGTATACACGAGATCCGATGCCGGCATCGGTTTCAGCACATCCTTTCCCTGCATACCGTTCAGGATCCGGTAACCCTGATAAGCCTGATGGGTCTGTACCGTATGTACACTTCCTTCAGCGAGATGCAGTGCCATGGGCCAGTTGTCCGGGATGGCATTCACCACATGCTTCATACCCGCATGCACCGCCGCCTGCGCCGGCCAGACATGGGTTCCGATCACAGGAATCTCCTTTGGAATACCGCTGTAAACAGCCGCCATAAGCTCCGCATTCTTCTGATCGGATGCATTATAGGAAAGCTTGCGGAAGCCTTCATAGTTCAGCGGCTCCCAGACCGTTTTATTGAATATTTTGCTCTTCTGAGAAATCCGGCTTCCCAATGAATATAGGTCGTTCTGGGAACTGATCACCTTAGTACAGGTGGTGTTATCATAAGAATTGAGATCCATCCAGTATGGCGTATAGCCCAGGGCATGGGCACAGGAAGCGATGGCCATGGAAATCCTGTAATGGCCGAAGCCCATTCGAATATTCCCGACGATCATTCCCTTTTCCGTATCAAAGGGTTCTCCGCCTTCGCCTTCCCCGACACGGACATTCTTCACGCCGAGGATGTCTCCGATCACCGGATTTTCTTCGATTTTAACGGGATACTCCGCAGCTGTATCATCACCGAATTTTTTAGCGAATTTCGTCTTTGATTTTTCTGCTTTTTTCTGCACCTTCCTGCTGATCTCATTGCCGAAGATTTTGTTTTCCTCACCCATTTTTCTTCTCCTTATTATCTCCTCATCCACCAATTTCTTTCTGTCAGGCGATACTGCACCGGACTATTCCGAACTGTCCGAAATTATAATTTATACTTTTGCAAATCATTGCAGGCTACTGTAAAAGAAACCTCTTCCGTAATATCTCCCAAACTGATTGTGAGAACGGCATTTCCTTCTTTTCCTGTTGTTTTTACATACGTTCCGCCACATCCGCCCCGGAATTCCAGAATATCCGGCCCGATCAGTTCAACCGGTCCGTTCACACTGAGTTTGGCAGCCCCTTGGAAGTATGGAAGGATGCTGTCATTCTGATCCGTCACGCTGACCCTGACCGCTGCAACATCGTAGGTGGTATCCTCCACCAGATCGGTATGATCGACCCGGATGGCAAGCCGCCGCCGTTTCATCGGTGATTTTTCGAGAACCTTCTCCAAACGATTATTCCGGTAAGCTTCAAATCGGTAGACCACAGCCTCCTGTCCCCAGTTCCCGATGTATTTTCCGAAGAGCCTGTAAGCATCCTCAAATGTCATATGGTATTTCAGCATCATTTTTCCGGCCTTGGCCATGACCTTCGGCGGCAGCTTTTCAAATCCGTATATTGCCGAATAGTTTAAGATATATTTCACCGCCTCTTCCTGATCCGGCGCAAAATCCTCTTTTTCTCCCATTTCCGAACCGATATAATCATCGATCAGAATGGGGGGATGTGAAAGATGCTTATACGGCGAATTCTTCGGCGTATATTCTTTGATCAGTCTGTCATTTTTATACATCTTTACCATCTCCGCGTTGGTGAAGATAAAGATCTTACCCAGATTTCCCGCCGGATGCTCTCCGATATCAAAATTCGAACCGATTTCCAGCACCGTTTCCTCCTCCTGCTGGGATTGATACAGCCATGCTGCCAGCTTGGGATTCCTGTACATATCCATAACGCCATGGTAACAGATCTTATCGCCGCTGCCGAAATCCTTATGGGTATTGTAGTCAAACATACACCAGCCGGAGGCTCCTGCAATATTCCCCTCCGCAAGCGCACTGTCTAAGACCGCAGCATGACGAAGCGCCTGCTCCTGGCGGTGGAGCTCGCTGTCATACATCTTTGTCGGGAACATATGCCCGTTATGCTCGGTGATCATATATCCCTTTGCCATATCCGAAGTGACCGCTTTCTTCTTCTCGCACCCGCCATTTTCGCCTGTATGAGAAAAATCATTATAGGTGTAGACATCCTCCAGAAGATGGCTCTGTTTAAAATTACGGACGCCGCCGGTGGGTCTTGTGGGATCAAGACGCTTTGCGATTCCGTTCGTCCTTCTGTAAAACGCATCATCGTCCTGGGATTCATTGATGCGGACGCCCCACATAAATACAGAGGGATGATTTCTGTACTGCAGAACCATTTCTTCCACATTCTGGATAGCCCGGTTTCGCCAGGTATTTCCGCCGATATGCTGCCAGCCCGGCATCTCCGTAAAAACAAGGATACCCAGTTCATCGCACTTATCTATAAAGTATTGTGACTGCGGATAATGGCTCGTCCGTACATAATTCACACCAAGCTCCTTTTTCAGAATCTCGGCATCCATTTCCTGCATGCTCCGTGGCATGGCATAGCCGACATACGGATAACTTTGATGACGATTGAGTCCCCGAAGGAAAAGCTTCTCATCATTCAGATAAAATCCGTCCGCCCGGAATTCCACTGTACGGAAACCCATACGGATTTCTTTTTGATCGAGCGGGATATCTCCCCTTAGCAGCGTCAGCGTTGCTGTGTAAAGATTCGGATCATCCACAGACCAGAGAGAAGGCGAATCGAGAGAACCGCCGATTTCGAAGACGAGAGGACTGCTTTCCAGGTATTTTACCTCATAAGCCGGAAGTTCCTTTAGCTTTTTCCGGGTATAGTAGACCTCTGTACCATCTTCCGTGGTAAGTTTCATTTCAACCTCATACCCTACAAGTGCGGTCTGATTCAGACCGGCAACATCACCGCCAAGACGGAAGATTGTTCGAAAATCCCCCTTCATGGATCCGTTGATAAATATATCCTCCATCCGGGCATCTTCACAAACATCAAGGTATACCTCGCGGTAAAGACCGCCGTATGCCAGATAATCCACTACATACCCGAAAGGCGGCTGATTCACCGTCTCACGGGAGTTGATCACGATTTCCACAACGTTCATCGCACCAAAATGGACAGCCTCTGTAATATCTGTCTGGAAGGCTGTATAACCGCAAAAATGACGAGTGAGCTGCTTATTGTTTACATAGACATCCGCTTCATGGGCAGCCGCCTCAATCGTCAGAATGAGACGCTTTCCCTCCCATTTTGCCGGAATCTCCAGCTTTTTCTCGTAGGAAGAAATAAACTGATAATCCTTTTCATTAAAGTAATCATAAGGAAGCTCCCGGACCGTATGCGGAAGTCTTACCCGCACATTCTCACGAACAGCCTGCATATTTTCGGCAGTTGCATGATGAGACGGCAAAACCCGGTAATTCCAGTTATCATTCATATAATATCGTTCTCTCACATTATCCTCCCTTCTGTCTTCCGTATGTACCTAAGTACATATTCTTACATCCAATCTATGTTAAAATCCGTTTTTGTTTATTCCGATGTTTTCAGGATGCCGGATACCAGAATATCGATGACCTCTCTGAGTCCGTCCTGATAGGTGAGTTTATTCCGGATCAGAATATCTTTTTGGAAAAACTGCGCCAGGGTACTCTGCATCATGGTCCGAAAGACCGGAATGGAAAACTTTCGGCATATCCCTTCTTCCATTCCTTTTTCCAGAAGAGCTATCGTCGGCTCCCAGTCGCTGTCCAGGCGTTTTTCCACGTGAGCATAGACAGACGGAAACTTTTCACGAAGGATGAAAAGCTGCTGGAGGTCCAGCCGAAGAT
The DNA here is from genome assembly GCA_902773185.1 of uncultured Lachnospiraceae bacterium. Lineage (GTDB taxonomy): Bacteria > Bacillota > Clostridia > Lachnospirales > Lachnospiraceae > Eubacterium_Q. The sequence continues at coordinate 4,789 of CACYDN010000183.1, forward strand.
ACGTTTCCGGCATGGCCCCAAGCATCAGCCTGATTTTTACATCCAGCCCGATGTCCTGCCGTTTCAGGATTTTGTCCTTTTCCGAATGGATGGAATCAAAGCAATAATCCGCCATGGCAAGAAGAAGCTCTTCTTTATCCGCAAAGATGGCATATATTGTTTTTTTGCTCATGCCAAGCTCTTTTGCCAGATCATCCATCGTAAACTTCAGACCATCCCGGTTACAGATGCTGAGTGTTCCTTCCAGAATGCGTGTTTTCTTTTCCTGTGAAACATCGATCATATATTTATCCTCATATCTTTGATCTTCGCAATCCATAGTAAAACCCATATACATGAATTAATGCTATCGAAATTGTATAGATAAAGGAAACGATATATTATATTTTTGTTTCCTATGTACATCATAACACAGATGAGATTTTGTGCAAGAAACGAATTTCACAAAATTAGTTTCCGATTGTTATGCATATTTCA
>CACYDN010000184.1 GCA_902773185.1 uncultured Lachnospiraceae bacterium
AATGAAATAAGGCGGCTGCCTGCTCGCAGGCTAGCCGCCTTATTTCATTTAGAGCCCAAACAAACACGAGGATGGAGCATTTGCGGAGCAAATGTGGGAATCCGAGTGTTTGTAGGATTGCGAGAGCGTCAGCGGAGCAATCCGTGTATCATAACACTCCAATCATCAATACCCCAGCAACTGCTCATCATGCTCGAAAAGCGCGAGATTGATCGTGTAAATATCATAGACCTCGTTTTCAATAAAATATTCTACGATCAGATCGGAGCGGCTGCTGGGTGACAGCGCATACCCCGCTCTCGCCAAAAGATCCCTGGTTTCGTCCAAACTGAGCCGAAGCGCCAGCGCAAAGGCCACCGCCGTATTCTTTTTGGGCTGATAGTTCGGGTTGCTCCGGATTTTCGAGAAAAGCTTCCGGTCCACGTTCGCCCGTTTATATACCTCCGTATCCAAATATCCCTTTTCATCGATCAGGCGGAACAAACTCTCCTGCCAGGTTTCCTTCACCTGGGAAATCAATTCCTCCAGACTCCGCGGTTTTTTTGCCTTCGCCATGCCGGCAGACTGTTCCATAGCAGGCATCGACATTCCTGCAGACAGCGCAAAGCCGGCATTCTGTGGCATTCCCGCAGACGGTGACATACCTGTAAGTGAACTTCCAAAAACGCCTGCAGTTTCTGCTTCATCAATCGGATATTCTTCTTCAGCTGCACGTGCTGTTTCCTCAGCAATTTCTACAGCTTCATCAGCGAAAACCTCTTCCCGGAATCCTTCTTCAAGAGATTCATCAGCCGATGCTTCCTCGTCCATAACGGATGCCGAAAATGCGCCCGCATCCTTCCGTGCCACGCTTCCCAAGAAGCCCCGGCGCCCGCTTCTTTCCTTTGTCTTTTGTTCTTCTCGACACCCTTTTCTTTTTTCTTCCTGTTTCTCTGCGCGTCTCTCTTCCTGCTTTTCTTTCCGCTTTTCTCTTCTGCTCTTCTTTTCCGGTTCCGGCGCTTTTGCAGCTTGGTAATACTGCAGAGCAGCCTGCTCTGCAACGTAGTGATCATCAATATACTCGTTGATTCCCGAAAAAAGCTTCCCGGAAAGAACAAAGGACTGCGGATCATAAACGACCAGCGTGATTTCCATGTCGGAATGCATCAGAAAAGCACTAAAGACCGAAACCGCAATCTCCAGCGCATCCTCCTTTGGGAAACCGTAGACACCGGTGGCCAGTAACGGAAAAGCGATACTCTCGCATCCCAGCTCCTCCGCCAGACGAAGGCTATTCTCATAGCAAGCCCTGACGGTCTCGCGCTCGCCATGCGATCCATCCTGCCAGACAGGACCGACCGTATGAATAATGTACTTCGCATCCAGCCGAAAAGCAGGCGTTACCGCCGCCTCACCGGGCACGATCTCACCTATTTTTTCGCGCTCCCGAAGAAGCTCCTCGGCCCCGGCCGCTGCGTAAATCGCCGAATCCGTCCCTCTCCCGTAAACCGGCATCGGATTGGCGGAATTCACGATGATATCCGCCTTAACCTTTGTAATATCATTTCTTATGATCTGAAATGCCATTTTGTTTCCCCACCAAAAGCTCAATATGATAATTTTCGGTTTCCGATTCCATCACGTCGAAGGAAATCACATTTCCGTCAAAGGGCATGAGCAGAATCCGGCTGTTCTTCATGTAGATATCAAGCAGAAGGAAGCGATGCCCGTCCTCCGCTTCACATATGGAAAAATAAATGCGCGGCACCTGAAGCGAGTAGACTTTCGATGTCATGAAAGGCCAGATCAGCTCTTCCTCCCGCTCTTTTATCCTTACCGTCAGGTTCTTCTCGGAATCATGTTGCCCGGGAACAAAGCTTTGCTTCTCATATTCTTCCCCGAACTTTGCCGCTTCCTTCTTAAACCTGCGGCGATCGATCACGAAAGTATAAAATAGTGCCCATGTTAAATAATCAAAGAAGAGGCCCGGAATCGCAAGCCATTTCATCGGCGACATGAGGAGCCCCAGCGCCATAAAGAGGCCGCCAAAAAGCGGTATCCCGGAGGATTTCCCCTTTCTTTCATTAACCAGATTGGCAATCAGAAGAAAGACACCAATCCCGCAAAATATCACACATAAAACCATAAAACCTTACCACTTTCTATCCATGAGGTATCATCAAAAACAAGTTGAATACAGAAAACAATCCGTCCCGGACTTCAGGTAATCTGACATCGTCTCATAACAAATCACATCAGATCAAGAAGCTGCCTGTATTCATGATCAGGTGTCTTCCTGAAAAACATTTTTTCTTTACATTCGGACATGTCACAACTGATTATATTATAAATATGCCACCCGTAATACCACATCTGGCTGTCCGGATCCACATATCTGTTGTTGAAAATGATCCGTCCGTATTGATTGGTTCCGAGAACAAATGCTGTTTCATTCAGACTGTCTTTATGATAAAAGATCGAGTCTGCGTTATGAAATGCTTCATTGTGTCCACGCCTCTTCGTCGGGCACCACTCAACATTTTCATCACAGAACATGATCCGATACGTATCATCTTCCTTAAAAATACGTAAAAACTTTAGCAGCTTGTTGTAATTACTATATCGATCCTTTGTCCCTTCGGTAAAAATATTTGTGCCATACTGCTTATATGTTTCGTTATAAGGCTGTGCCGGCGAAACATCCCCGCCGGCATCATACCGGAGTGCAAGATTCTGCACAAACACTTCACATTCCCGAATCTTATTGCAATCAATCTTCCGGAACAGATCCCCGGTCCGCAGCCGCGCATATTCCGATGAACGCGCCTGTTTGTCATAATATGTATCCAGTGATTGTATAAAAAGCATCGACTTCACCCAATTTCTTAATCATAAAATAGGACCGGCAAAAACCATCACTTCCGGAAGTATCACCTTATTTTTTTCCGACATATTCTCGTCTCCCATCCGGATATTCAAGGAATGCCCTTTTTGTCTCTCTATCATATCTTGCAACAGGCAGACCTTTGATTTTCCTAATTTCATCATCAATACGAATTGACTCCTTGAAAAGACGAGTTAATTCCTCATCTGATATTCCACAAGTGGAATCCAACTCATTTAGTATTGTCACTTCGATATTCCTCCTGATATTGTGATTATTTGTCCCCTTGATGGGTATAGCTGTTCCATACAGAAAAACCCACAAAGCCCCGGTCCCGGAGTTTGGAAACTGCATGGGATCACTGCCCTGTGGGTAATATTTTCAACACATGCGCTTCCCCTCAGCTAAAGCAATGGGAATCGCATGTTTAATCAAGTTTAATTATAAGACAAGCCATACATCGTGACAAGGTTTTATTTTTTCTCATTCATATCCTTTACATCAAAGGTGTTCTCCCTGCCATAATTGATCGGCGGAATATCTCCTCTCTGAGCATAGTACTTGTCAAAGTTGTTTGGTTTCAAATTATAGTGCAATACATCCTGAAGTCCCTTAAGATTCTTGTTGATGCCTTTCAGTTCCTGTGTAATTGAATAATTCCATAATGCTCCTAATATGAGTATCACCACTATTAA
>CACYDN010000185.1 GCA_902773185.1 uncultured Lachnospiraceae bacterium
AACAGGGTATTATTATACAAGAAATGAAATTCAGATACTTGAATATGAATGGGACGGAATATAGAAATTCATGATTGTATGCATGTGCGGAAAGGAAAAGCAGCTGACGTGTATACTTTTCTTATGATGTTAAAGGATTACATAGCTAATCATAATATGCACTGGTTTCTGGTGTTTTTTCTGTTTGTATTGATCCGCTGGGTGGTTATTTTCGCTGCTGCGTCAGGATACAGGAGGTATGAACAGGAAACAGACGGAGATTCCGCTGCTTATTTTTCATCTGTGATCATTCCGGTCATGGATGAGCCGGTTGAGCTTTTTGAAAGAGTGCTGTCAGAAATACTGAAGCAGAACCCTTCGGAACTGATCGTTGTGGCGAACGGAGCGTATCCAAAGGAACTGATGACGCTCTGCCATGAATATGAGGAAAAGTGCGGGGATGAAGGGCATCCGACCAGAATGCTCACGCTGCATACATCTGTTCCGGGAAAGAGAAATGCGATCCGTTTGGGAATGGAACATATTGATCCGCAAAGTGAAATCTGTATCCTGGTGGACAGCGACACCATTTGGACAGAAAATACGCTGCTTGAACTGATGAAGCCCTTTGCCGCGGATGAAAGAATCGGCGGTGTTACCACTCGTCAGAAGATCTTTCATGAGAACCGCAGCCTGGTAACGATGACCGCAAGCCTTCTGGAGGAGATCCGGGCGGAGGGGACGATGAAGGCCATGAGTGCAGCGGGAAAGGTCGGCTGTCTTCCCGGCCGCACGATAGCCTTCCGCACATCTATTCTGAAGCAGGTCATGGATGAATTTATGACTGAGGTCTTCATGGGCATCCATAACGAGGTTTCCGATGACCGGAGTCTCACCAATCTGACATTGAAGCTGGGATATAAAACCGTCTTGCAGGATTCTGCTCTTGTTTATACGGATGCGCCCACCGATTGGAGAACCTTTACCAGACAGCAGCTGCGTTGGTCCGCGGGTTCGCAGTATAACAATCTGAAAATGACGCCATGGATGTTAAGACATGCTCCGCTTATGGCTTTCATTTACTGGTCGGATATGTTGATGCCGATCCTTCTGATCAGCCTTTATCTGAATTATCTCTCCTGTATGATCCTGAAGTCTTTCGGAGTCACTGTCCTGGGTGTGATCTACACGGGACCGGTCTGGCTGCTGCCGGTCCTGATCATTATGAGCTGTATATTGGGATTCGGTGTGAGGCATATCCGTGTCTTTTTGAATCTTCCCTGGTATTATATTTTGTTCATACCGGTACTGATTCTTGTTTTATCTTTTTTGATGGTGTATATCCGTATTGCAGGTCTTATGCGCTGTGCAGACGGCACACGTTGGGGAACGAGGTTCGTATCGGACGAGGTATCGCAAGATGAAACTTTATCATAAGGCAATGACAACAGGTTTTCTGCTTCTTCTCCTTGCCTTTCTTGTCTGGGCTGCCCAGACGTACATGGAAAATAAGGAAAAAAAGGAAAAAAAGGAAAAAAAGCCAGCTGTGATCATTTTCGATGATACAGTGAAGAGCGGAGGAATCTATTTACAGAGGCCTCCGGAGGTTGAGGCTCTTGATGTGAAGCCGGATATTCTGGCATGGTTTGACACGTGGGGGAAACCCATGGCGCGCGCCAAGGCTGAGACCTGTATGCGGCTGGGGATCACGCCGCTGATCACCTGGCAGCCCGGTGAATATAAGCTTGTGGATATCGGAAATGGTGTTCATGACGGGATGGTCCGGGATTATCTGACGGAAATACATGAGATATTCGGAAATAATACAGTGCTGATCCGCTTTGCACATGAGATGGAATGCGCTTCGCCGGATGAAACAACCTGGTATCCCTGGCAGTATTACGGCGGAGAGCAGGATTATATCAAAATGTGGAAGCATGTGGTTGACATCGGGCGCAAGATCGCGCCTAATGTCCGTTGGATATGGTCGCCAAACCGTATAACCGAGGTTTCAGCAAAATGGTATCCGGGAGATGAATATGTGGATTACATCAGTATGACCCTGAATCATACAATAAAACAAAAGCATCATTTTACGAGATTTGAAGACTTCTACAATGAGAGCGGGCGTGCAGAAGAAATAAAGAAGTACAATAAGAAGGTGATCTTATCCGAGGTGGCGTATGCGGATGATGATAAAAACATCAAGGGAGAATTTCTGAAAAGCATTTTCGATTACGTCCGGAAGGATGATCAGATCTGCGCAGTCGTTATTTTTAATTATGATATCGACGAAAACCGTCAATACCGGTTTTCGGATGATCCGCATTATATCAATATCTGGTATGATGGTGTGCGCCAGCTGCATGAATGGAACAAAGAGAACGAAAACACGGACTAAAGGGAGGACTTTGTAAATGCGTAACAGGGGATATCGGATACTCATCCGTGTTGTCACGGTCATTGCCATACTGTTTTTTACCATGCTGGGCATATTTGTGGAGCTCTGGTTTTGAGTGAGACAGGATGTGTATCGCGGGAAGCAGAAAAAAGGGAGGAACATAATGAAGAACCGGACTTCTGGAAGGAAGAAGGATAATTTCGGCGAAAACCATAAAATCATCTGATCGGTGCGTATATTAAGTATAAGAATGACTGCGGCAGAGACTGAGGCAAAATTCTGCCTGAAAATGGGAACCAGTACCGCCGAAGGAACATTGTTCCTGAGGGGGTCCAACCACGAAGCGTATCGCACCAATGGTGCGATTTGGAATCGCGAAGTGTCCCTATCTAACGGAAGGAGTTCTCGAACAGTCTGCCGGGGAGTGAATTATCGAACAGTCTGCCGGGGGCGTGAATTATCGAACAGTCTGCCGGGGAGGGGAAACGGATGATGAGAAGATGGCGCGGAAAAAAGCTGATTGCTGTGTTACTGGCAATGTGCATCCTTCTTGCCGGTTGCGGAAAAAAAGACAAGGATGACGGGGAAGAGGGGAGCGGAGAAACTGCCGTTACCCTTCCGAAAAACGAAATCATCCTGATCTTTCAGGCACTGAACGGGGCATGGTTTTACGCAAATAACGGCTATTTTGTCATGAGTGACGGCCGCGTGTTTTCGTACGATTTTGATTCATCCAGTCAATTGGTCAGATGCGGCGATTTCATTGAGTCTCTGATGACCTATACCCGCCACACAAATCCGTATGCAATGGTGGATTCCGATTTTCTGAAGCGTCTTTATTCACTTGGCATGCAGGTGAACCCGAATGTAGATATGGAACTGAGGGAAGAGTGCTGTGATGCCGGTGAGGATATGTGGATTTTTCGGAATCCTGAAACCGGGACAATGACGACACTTTATGAGCGCGGTGATATGACAGGTTATCTGGATGATAGAACTGCCCAAAACATGTATCAACTCTGGGATGAGGAGATGCAAAGCCATATGCAGTACCTGAAGGATGATAGATCGGCCGGTCGGATTCTTACGCCAAAGGCGATTCCTATGTGCGCAATTCCCATGGCGGATGAGGAGATGCCTTTTAGAGAAACGGCCTTTTATCTGGACAGCTCGGAGAAGTTTAGAAAGGCGGAAAGCCTCTGGAAAATGGATTTTACCCCGTTCTGTTCGGTTTTGGAAGATTTTCACGGTGACACGCGTCTTTCTAAATGGGATGAGGAATATGCATATTTCATTGAGTTTCTTCCGTCGGATGCCTGTGAGTTGAAGGGAATCAACGAAACAAGCGAGCTGGAAGGCTTCATAATCGGTTATGATAAATTCGGACCGCTCTTTAGCCGGGCAGAGGAAGAAAAGGTGGATGCGCATGGGAAGGGATTTGTGATCATCTCGGCGCTTCCGTTGCAGGATATTGATTTTGGAAGAATTGAGTATGGCCCGCTCGAGACAGGCTATCCGATCCGGACCGAGCTCGTGAAACCGGAAGAAGAACCGTAAACATCAGTCAAATGCCGTTTCCGGAATGATAGTGATTCAAAAGCTTTTAAAGCCTTTATATGTAAAAAACAGCCGTTTCTGAAAGTGTCAGAACTTCAGAAACGGCTATTTTGTCGGAATGACAGGACTTGAACCTGCGACCTCTTGACCCCCAGTCAAGCGTTCTACCACCTGAACTACATCCCGAGACCTTTACTATAATACCAAAAAATAAAAAAATTGCAAGGGGTAATCTTCACTTTGTTGATTTTTAGCCAATTTCTATCATTTGTAGCAAAAAAATGGCAGGTATGATACAATAGCCATGGGATTGCCCGAGCGAAGTGAGGGAGGGCCCCATGGTCCTGAGCGAAGCGAGGGATACACGATGCGAGCGGAGCG
>CACYDN010000186.1 GCA_902773185.1 uncultured Lachnospiraceae bacterium
GGTAACACTTCTTTTTCCAGATACTTCAGTTTCTGGTCGGCCAATCTCTTTGACTCATCATTGCCGTTTAAAAATACATTTTTCAGATGTGCAACAAGTACTTCTGTATGCTTAGAGATAGAGCCGATTGTTCCCATGACTGAAAGCTCATCGGCGTCCCAACCGTTTTGGATGGCAATATTTGTAAATTCTGCATAGCCGGCAGATTTTGCAATACCACGATCGGGAGTCTTGCCGCCAAAACCGGTAATTGTACCAAGATCGTTTGAATTATATACATCATATTCAGCAGTGTTTCCACTCTTGCAAATTTCCAGAATTTTGTTAAAACTCTTTGCAAATTTGGTATTATAATCCTGAAGATCTTTCAGATATTTGTCTGTGCCGGCTTTTGGCCAGTGGTTTTTTGCCAATCTCTGTTTTCTGAATTCCAGCTCAGCAAGTGTATAGTAAGCATTCTGAAGGGTTACGAGATCATCAAAGATGTTTCTTTTTTCGAGTTCTGCATTTTCCTCGTCTGTTAACTGGCTGGGGTCCTTGAGCTGTCCGTTGTTGGCTTTATACATGCCGTCTTTTGTCAGACCCTTATAAACATTCTTACCCTCTTTATATGTTACATGAGCGGTCCCTGCTTCAATGGCTCCATCCGGATTCTCGCGTATGGTAACGCCTCCGATCATGGCACAAAGGTCACTTAACATCGGATTCTCCAGTTCCGCTCGGAAAAGGTTGTTTTGATCTTTTTCATCGGATTTTACGATACTGATATGTCTGTAAACGGTATTAATAAATTCTTTTTCATCCGCTGCATAGGATTTGGAATATGTATCATAGACTTTTTTTAATGAATCGGAAAGATTTTTAATCTTATTTTGAATTTCAACTGTTTTATCTTCGTCAGCATTCGGATCGAATTCCGGATTGAATTTTTGGCTTCCTGTAACAAAAGGCAGCTTAAGTTTTTTTGCGCCGATCGTGACTTCTTTGCCCGAATCATATACAATTCCGGGCTCGTCCATAAAATTAAACATAGGATCGGCTACGTTGTTCTGATAATCATCGGTAAATGGAACTTCATCGTATTCTGTTCCGGGATGAGTTTCTACGTAATTTTTTCTGAATTTATGCTCATAAATGGAACGGAGAGTTCCGGTGTTATCAGTGGCAACTGCCAGGAAATTCCATTTATGTCTGAGATATATAGCGTTATCGTTATAATAATCCTCGGGTTTCAGGGTTGCGGTTTGTGCATTCAGTGTAACGTGCGGCTTTGGCATTTTGTTTTCCTCCTCATCAAAAATACCTGTATACTTTTTCCTTCTGATTTTCGTTACCAAAGTACTATATAGAGAGCAACAAATGCGCAACACTTTTCAGGTCTGTTTAAAATAATGATGCTCGTCTCTTTGGTATGTACCTACAATGTACTATATGGTGAGCAACAAATGCGCAACAATTTATTTACGGTTCGTTCATAATTCACTCATTTAAATAGAATTGTATGATTTTCAGCCGATTTCCGATAAAAATTGTGCCAAAATTAGTAGTATTGCGACAGGAATTTGTCGGTTGATATGAATCGCACAGATATAAAAAAAGTAACCGAGAGGAGGAATTTTGGGAATGGATAAGGAACAGGTCAAAGAGCAATTAAAAAGCCTGATAGATGGAGGAATCTTTTTTCGGTCAAACGGTCAGACATCTATTTCTTAAATTGTATATTTTTGAAGGGGTGAAAGCTGATTTATGGAATTATCTGTGCATATTGCACAATAAATTCTGAAATATTTTGGCTGTTATTGTGATTGAAGCTGACCGAGTTTGACTGTATACTGTAATAAGAGAGGTGAAAGGAGGTGATCCTATGGTCTATACCGTCACATTCAACCCTTCGCTGGATTATGTGGTGACTGTGGATGATTTTCGGTTAGGACTGACAAACCGTACGACATCGGAAGAGCTTTATCCCGGTGGAAAAGGAATAAATGTGTCTGTGATGCTGCGGAACCTGGGCATCGAGAATGCGGCAATTTACTATGCGGCCGGTTTTGTGGGGGATGAAATAACCCGCAAGATCGTAGAAACAGGTATCAGGGCAGAGGAAATCCGTATTCCGGAGGGGTGTTCCCGGATAAATCTGAAGCTGAAATCCATTGACGGAACCGAGATCAACGGCATGGGACCGGCCATCAGGCGGGAGCATGTGGACGCCCTTTACGAAAAGCTGGACAGGATCTCTTCCGGCGATACGCTGGTACTGGCGGGCAGCATTCCCGGAAGTCTCCCGGATTCTATGTACAGCGACATTATGGCCAGACTTGAGGGAAGAGGAGTCCGGATCTGTGTGGATGCCACAAGGGATCTTTTGGTGAATGTACTGAAGTATAAGCCCTTCCTGGTAAAACCCAATAATCATGAGCTGGGTGAGATCTTCGGGGCAGAGCTTGCGACAAGAGAAAGCGTTGTGCCTTACGCAAGGAAGCTGCAGGAAATGGGAGCGGAAAATGTGATCATCTCCATGGCAGGCGAGGGTGCTGTGTTTGTTGCATCGGATGGCAGAACATCCCTTCGGGAAGCACCAAAGGGAACGCTGGTAAACGGCGTAGGTGCGGGCGACAGTATGGTGGCCGGCTTTGTGGCAGGATATCTGAAGACCGGGGACCTGATGGAGGCCTTCTATCGGGGCATTGCAGCAGGTTCGGCAACGGCCTTTGCGGATTATCTGGCAACCGACGATGAGGTTGAGGCGGTTTACAGGCAGGTTGCAGGCTGAATAGAACCGGATTATACTGAACGACACTGCTGAATGCTTGTGAAAACGGATCAAAAAAGAAAAACCGGCTGACCGGGTTACGGGTCAGAACAAAGAAAGGAGGACGGGTCATGCGGATAACAGATCTTCTGGATAAAAAGAGTATAAGCTTGAAAGCTGCTCCCAAATCCAAAAAGGAAACTCTGGATATGGCTGTTGACCTGATGGCTGCCAGCGGCAGACTGAAGGACAAGGAGGCATATCGGAAGCTGGTATACGCCAGAGAAGAAGAAAGTACAACCGGTGTAGGAGAGGGGATCGCCATTCCTCATGGAAAGGGCGATTGCGTAAGTAAGCCGGGACTGGCCGCCATGGTCATTAAGGATGGAGTGGAATATGAGGCGCTGGACGACGAGCCTGTGAACATCCTGTTTCTGATCGCGGCTCCGGATACCAAGGACAACGTACATCTGGATGTATTATCCAAGCTGTCCATGATGCTGATGGACGAGGATTTCCGGAACAACCTGATCAACGCAAAGAATGAAGATGAGTTCCTGTCGATCATTGATAAGGCAGATGAGGAGAGGCTTTCCGTAGACGAGAGTCTGGCAGGGAGCGAGGAACCCACTGATAATATGGATGGCGGACTCCGTGTCGTAGCTGTTACTTCCTGCCCCACGGGTATCGCGCATACCTACATGGCTGCAGAGGGGCTGGAGAAGGCGGCGAAGAAGGCGGGCGTACATATCAAGATCGAAACAAGAGGCTCCTCAGGAGCAAAGAATATGCTGACGGATGCAGATATCGCTGCAGCTGACTGCGTGGTCGTAACAGCGGATGCCAAGGTTCCCATGGAGCGGTTTAAAGGCAAAAAGCTGATCCAGAGGAAGGTAGCGGACGGCATCAATAAGGCCGACGAGATCATGGGCATCGTTAAGGATGGCAGCGCTCCGGTTTATGCCGGCGGCGGTAATGAAGAGGCTTCCTCTTCCTCCTCCGACAAGGGCGGCGCAGGCCATAAGGTATACACCTGGCTGATGAACGGTGTATCCCACATGCTTCCCTTCGTTATCGGCGGCGGTATTCTGACGGCTATCGCGTTCCTGATCGACACCATTGCCGGATATGGCAAGACCGGCGGCGGAGACTTCGGCTCCATTGTTCCGCTGGCTGCGCTTCTGAAGTATATCGGCGGACTGGCTATGGGACTGATGGTTCCTGTTCTGGCAGGCTACATAGCCTATGCAATCGCGGATCGTCCCGGTCTGGCAGTCGGTTTTGTCGGCGGTATGCTGGCCTCAAATGGTAATGCGGCACTTGCCGGCTTCACCTTCGCTGACGGCGTGATGAAGGACGGCAGCGCAGTGACCGGTTTCTCGAAGTTTATTTCCAAGTTTGCATTCCAACAGCCGGACGGCGGTAATACGGTTTCCGGTTTCCTGGGCGGTATCGCAGCCGGTTTCCTGGCTGGTTTCCTGGTACTGTTCCTGCAAAAGATATGTGCAAAGCTTCCGGCGGCACTGGATGGCCTGAAGCCTACACTGATCTATCCGCTGGTGGGTATCTTCCTTGAGGGTGTGATCATGTGCTTCGCCCTGAACCCGCTGATCGGCCTGGCGAACACCGGCCTTTCCAACATGCTGACGGCAATTTCCGACGCCGGTATGCTCACTGTTCTGGGTCTTATCCTGGGCGCAATGATGGCAATCGATATGGGCGGCCCGATCAACAAGGCGGCTTACGTATTTGGTACAGGTATGCTGGCAACAGCATCCAATTATCTGGCACAGGAAATTCCCAGCTCCGATCCCAAGGTTAAGGCATGCTACGTGGCCATGGCTGCTATCATGGTCGGCGGTATGGTTCCTCCGGTTGGTATCGCACTGGCCTGCTGGATCTTCCCCAAGAAGTTTACCAAGGCAGAGAGAGGCTCTGCGGTTTCCAACCTGGTTATGGGTGCATCCTTCATTACTGAGGGCGCTATCCCCTTCGCAGCGGCAGATCCACTTCACGTGATCCCCTGCACCATGGTAGGTGCCGGTGTAGCCGGCTTCCTGGCAGCGCTCTTCAAGTGTACACTGATGGCTCCTCACGGCGGACTCTTTGTATTCGCTACAGTGGGAAACCCCATACTTTATATCGTTGCATGGCTGGTGGGCAGCATCGTGACCTGCGTAATGCTTGGCCTGCTGAAGAGAACCGTGGAAGAGTAGGATCGTGTTTTCCGGTCCGCGGGAGTGAAAAGAAAATGAAAAGCGGATTTGGACAGGAAGAAGACAGATAAAAAAATGAATATGATCACAGGTGAATTTGAAATAAACGAATAACAAAACAAAATGAGGAGGTACATGGATTATGGTACAGTTTGATTACACACTTAAGGATGAGCACGGCATTCACGCAAGACCGGCAACGGATCTGTTCAAGATGACCAAGACCTATCAGAGTGCCGTATCGGTAAAGAAGGGCGACAGGACCGTGCCGTTCAAGGGTGTTATGGGCGTGATGAGCCTGGGCGCAAAGCAGGGCGATACCGTGACCTTTATGTTTGACGGCCCGGATGAGGCTGAGGAAATGGAAGCAGTAAAGAGCTTCGTTGAGGCAAATCTCTAAAATGATCTTACAGGCAGATGAAAGTTGGGCTGCCCAGCGCAGCCCGGCCGATTCTGCCTGTTTTGATCTGTTGAAGAAAAAACCGGAAAATGAAGAAGAGAGGAGAAAACATGAGAGATCTGGATTATCTGACACTGCTCAGTCATGAGTTCCCAACGGCCAGAAGCTGTGCGGCGGAAATGATCAACCTCAGGGCTATCCTGTCTCTTCCGAAGGGAAATGAATATTTCTTCTCGGATATCCATGGTGAGTACGAAAGCTTTATCCATCTGATCCGGAGCGCGTCCGGCGTGGTGCGTTCCAAGATCGAGGATACCACAGGTGCGGCCTGCAGCGAGGAATATAAGCAGGAGCTGGCCAATCTGATCTATTATCCGCGGGAGAAGCTGACGGAGATCCGCCGTTCGGGCGGAAAGCCGGAGGAATGGTACAGAGAGACGATCCACCGGCTGATCGCGGTCTGCCGGGAGGTGGCATCCAAGTATACCCGGTCAAAGGTCAGAAAGAAGCTGCCGGAGGAATTCGGATATGCCATTGATGAGCTGATCCATACGGATGAAACGGTTCCGGATAAGAAGCTGTATTATCAGGAGATCCTGCGTGCCGTTACGGCTGTCGGGGTGGTGGATGACTTTATCGTGGCACTTTCCGAGCTGATCCAGAGCCTGCTCATCGATACGCTGCATATCATCGGAGATATTTATGACAGAGGCCCCCGGGCGGATTATGTCATGGATGAGCTGATCGGATTTCAGGAAGTGGATATCGAGTGGGGAAACCATGATGTCAGCTGGATGGGAGCCGCGGCAGGGAATACGGCATGTATCGCTACCGTTCTCCGCATTGCCACAAAGTATAATTCCTTTGACGTATTGGAGGATGGCTACGGCATCAACCTCCGGCCGCTCTCCATGTTTGCGGATGCGGTCTACCGGGATGATCCCTGCGAATGCTTTAAGCCCCATCTTCTCGATACCAATAAGTATGATTCCGTGGATCCTGTTCATGCAGCAAAGATGTGCAAGGCTATTTCCGTGATCGAGCTGAAGCTGACGGGGCAGCTGATCAAAAGACATCCGGAATATGAGATGGATGACCGGCTGCTCCTCGATAAGATCGACAGGGAAAAGGGAACGGTACGGATCGGTGAAAAGGATTATGCCATGCGGGATACGCATTTTCCCACAGTGGATCCGCTGGACCCCTACAGGCTGACAGCGGAGGAGGAAGAGCTGGTGGAGTCTCTCCGGTATTCCTTCCTGCACAGCTCCCGTCTGCAGAAGCATATCCGTTTCCTATATTCCCACGGGAGTCTCTATAAATGCTGCAATAATAATCTTTTGTTTCATGGCTGTATCCCCATGGATGAAAAGGGCGGATTTCTGGTGATCCGCACCAGGGAGGGCCTTCGATCGGGCAAGAGCCTGATGGATTATTTTCAGGAAAAGATCATAGACGCCTACTTCCTGGACGAAGAGGATGAACCGGAAAAGAAACGGGAAGCGGTGGATATGATGTGGTATATGTGGGCCGGACCGGTTTCGCCGCTTTTCGGAAAGGACCGGATGGCCACCTTTGAGGGGCTTTTCCTTTCCGACAAAGCGATGGCAAAGGAAAACTATAATCCCTACTATGAATTTTCAAACCGGGCGGAATTCTGCGACCGGATCTTCCGCGAGTTCGAGCTGGAACCGGAGACGGCGCATATCATCAACGGTCATGTACCGGTGAAGGTTTCCCGGGGAGAAAAGCCGGTGAAGGCAGGCGGCAAGCTGTACGTCATCGACGGCGGGCTTTCGAAGGCTTATCATGAGAAGACCGGGATCGCCGGTTATACACTTATCTTTAACTCCCACCATCTGGCGCTGGCTGAGCATAAGGCGTTTGAAAAGAACGGCGACAATACACCGGAGATGGTGGTGACGGAGACCATGAAGCACCGGCTTCTGGTGAAGGATACGGACAAGGGAGAACTGATCAGAAAGCAGATTTTTGATCTGGAGGAACTATTGGAGTGCTATCATATCGGACTGATAAAGGAGAGGGCGAAATGATGATGACATATGAAGGAAAATCGGTATTTGAGGGGATTGCGATCGGTAAGCTTGCGGTTTACCGGAAGGTGGAGCAATCTGTAAAAAGAATAAAGGTTGAGGACCCCGAGGCGGAGATCGCCAGATATGCGGATGCCAGAGAAAAGGCCTGCGCAGAGCTTGGGGTGCTCTATGATAAGGCGGTGAAGGAGGTCGGTGAATCCGGCGCAGAGATCTTTGAGGCGCACCAGATGATGGTGGAGGATGGCGATTTCATCGATTCCGCCGAGAACATCATCCGGACAGAGGGCGTGAATGCCGAATTTGCTATTGCCCAGACCGGAGATAATTTCTCTGCGATGTTTGCGGGAATGGATGATGAATATTTTCGCGGCAGGGCTGCGGATGTAAAGGATATCAGCGAGCGGATCATCCGCATTCTTTCCGGCGGAGCTGCGGGGGGAATCCTGGCCGATGAGCCTGTGATCGTGGTTGCCGATGATCTGGCACCCTCCGAGACCGTGCAGATGGATAAGGATAAGATCCTTTCCTTTGTTACCGTGCACGGTTCGGCAAATTCGCATACCTCCATCCTGGCAAAGACTATGGCGATCCCGGCCATCATCGGTGCGGATATCCCGCTGAGCGATGAAGTGGACGGGAAGATCGGTATTGTGGATGGCTTTGAAGGAAAGGTCTATGTGGATCCGGATCCGGAGACCCTGCAGAAGAAGCAGGCGCTTCTTGAAAAGGAGATGAAGAGAAAAGAGCTTCTTCTTCAGCTCAAGGGTAAGGAAAATGTAACACTTGACGGGCAGAAGATAAATATATATGCTAACATAGGAAATACGAGGGATCTTGCTCTGGTGCTGCAGAATGATGCAGGAGGCATCGGCCTTTTCCGTTCGGAATTCATTTACCTTGGTTCCCAGGACTATCCCACAGAGGAGGAGCAGTTTGCGATCTATAAGCAGGTGGCGCAGACCATGGCCGGCAGGAAGGTGATCATCCGAACGCTGGATATCGGCGCGGATAAGCAGGCGGATTATTTCGAGCTGCCCCATGAAGAGAACCCGGCAATGGGTCTTAGGGCGATCCGCATCTGTCTCACCAGACCGGAGGTGTTCCGCACGCAGCTGAGAGCCATTCTGCGGGCCAGTGCATACGGTAAGATCTCGATCATGTTCCCCATGATCATTTCGGTTAAGGAAGTGAAGAAAATCAAGGATATCCTGGCTGCTGTCAAGGCAGAGCTGGACAGCGAGGGAATAGCCTATGACCATGAGATCGAGACCGGTATCATGATCGAGACTCCGGCGGCGGTCATGGTTGCAGAGGAACTGGCGAAGGAGGTTGATTTCTTCAGCGTCGGCACAAATGATCTAACCCAGTATACTTTGGCAATTGACAGGCAGAATGCCTCTCTTGATGAGTTCTATGATCCCCATCATCCGGCTATCCTGAGGATGCTGCAGATGATCGCGGATGCTGCACATAAGGGAGGCGCATGGGCCGGAATCTGCGGTGAGCTGGGGGCGGATCTTTCACTGACAAAGGAATTTCTGGCAATGGGTTATGATGAGCTTTCGGTATCTCCCGGTATGATTCTTCCTGTAAGAAAGGCTGTCAGAGAGACGGATGTTGCGGAGTATAAGAAGGTGAGATAAATGCTTACAGAGGAACGAAGAGCGTTCATTTTACATGAGGTAAATGATAAGGGAAGTGCAACCGTGCAGGAGCTTGTCGCAGAGCTGTCGGCTTCGGAGTCTACGGTCCGTAGGGATATCAATGCCCTGGCCCGGGATGGCATGCTGGTCAGGGTGTTTGGTGGAGCGGTAGCCATGGATGGAGCAGTTCAGCAGACTGAGCTTTCTGTGATCGTGAAGGAATCGATCAATGTTGAAGAAAAACGGAAGATCGGAAAGTACGCTGCGGAGCTTGTGGTTCCGGGAGATTATGTATATATTGATTCCGGAACGACGGTGGGTTGCATGATTCCCTTCCTGCATGAAAAGCAGGCAACCTACGTGACCAATGCGGTATCTCATGCAAAGGACATGGTGCGTAAGGGATTGCATGTGCTTCTGATCGGCGGTGAGCTGAAAGAAAACACGGAAGCCATTGTGGGCGCGGATGCCATTCTGCATATTCAGAAATATCATTTTAACAAGGCGTTTTTCGGAACTAACGGGATCAGCCTTACCTCCGGCTTTACCACGCCGGATATCCGTGAGGCGATGATCAAGAGAGCGGCTGTACAAAACACCAGAGCCGGAGCTCGGTATATTCTGGCGGATCACAGCAAATTTGGACAGACATCCCCAGTAACCTTTGCCGGCCTGCAGGGCAGTGTGGTGATCACGGATGCTTCGCCGGGCGAGATCTACTTACGTTCAGTGGATGTACAGGTGGTCGGAAGCAAGGAATAACAACTGCGGGATTAGCTGGCTGGAAAAAGTGCGGAATAAAGACCGCGGGATTAGCTGAACGGAAGAAGTGCGGAATAAAGAGGTCCGGCAGAAGAACGGAATAACAACTGCGGGATTAGCCGGCCGGAAAAAGGGAAAACAGTGAGAGGCATGCTTCGGATCTATGTGGCAAAAATGAATACGGAAAGCATGATGGAGCGGGAGGGAGAATATCTCTCCCGCCTTCCGGCGTGGAGGCAGGAAAAAGCAAAACGCCTGCGCCGGCCGGTTGACAGGGCGGTTTCCGTGGGAGCCTGGCTTCTGGCAGAGCATGCTCTTGAAAAAGAATTCGGTCTTCTGCCGGGGGATTACCGGGTCAAGCTGGGCGAAAGGGGCAAGCCGGAACTTGTGGCCGGAGATAAAAACGTGTTTTTCAGCCTGTCCCATACCGGAAATATTGCTGCTGTGGCAACGGCAGAGTATCCGGTTGGCCTGGATATAGAGCAAAAGGAGGATCCGGGACTCCGGATGGCGTACAGGATGTTTGCGCCGGCAGAGAAGGAAAGGCTGGAGGGATTTTCAAAATCAGCTGCCGGGGATGCCCCGGAAAGTCAGATGATCTTTCGTGATATCTGGACCGGAAAGGAAGCCTACCTGAAATATACAGGGGAAGGCATATCTGTGGCGCTTTCCTCTTTCTATGCGGATGAGGCAAGCGGAAGAGTCTACCGGAAACGGAGGAAGGCGGCAGGATATTATCCTGAGGATTGCTTCATTAAGACGCTTCGTCTGGAAAACGGGCTCTGCAGTCTTTCCGTCTGTACGCCGGAAGAGGATCTTGAAACGGAAATCTGTTTTTGTTCGGTATGATCGGGGATCCGGGCAATTCTCCGGTACGATAATCGAAGGATGAAGCGGCTTTTTGTCTGAGCGGATGCGGCTGTGCAGAGAATTTGTCGATAATTTACACTAATTGCCGCGAATTTACGCTCAGAGGTACTTGACATTCAGGCGGGCTTTGAATTATAATAGGCTTTGCGTTGTGAAAGCAATGCTGGAAATGCGTGCTTAGCTCAGCTGGATAGAGCGTCTGGCTACGGACCAGAAGGTCGGGGGTTCGAATCCTCTAGCACGCGATGAAAAAGCCGTAAACCTTTGACAGGTTTGCGGCTTTTTGTGCGAAGGCGAGTCATCAGGATACACATTTATGTGGTATCCTGTTTGACGAGCCCGCATCATCGAGTAGTAGGGGGATTAAATTCTCCCTACTACTCGATTTTACGAGCGATAAGCCCGGAATCGTAGTTGCCGATAAGCCCGGCGACAGTCTGCTATGATTGTATGAATGGAGGCATGAAAAAATATAAAAAAGATTGCCTGAAAATGCATTGGGGGTTATAATTAAAAGTTAGGAAATACAAACCAATTAAGAAGGTATACGGGGTGAAAAACATGTCAAAACATGGGTTATATGAAAACAGGGAGCTGTCGTGGCTCCGCTTTAACGAGAGGGTATTGGAGGAAGCGGAGGACGTCAGAAATCCGCTCTGCGAAAGACTCAGCTTTATTTCCATCTTCCAGACCAATCTGGATGAATTTTTCATGGTGCGTGTAGGATCGCTGCATGACCAGATGCTGCTGGATAATAATCCCAAAGAGAATAAGACCAATATGACGGCGGAAGCACAGCTGGAGGCCATCCGGGGAAGGGTGGAGGAGCTGACGCGCCGGAAGGATGCTGCCTATGTCGATCTGATGAAGCAGGTGGCCAAGCATGGCATCAAGCTGATCAATTTCCAGAAACTGGATGAAAAGGGCGGTGCCTATCTGAAAAAGTATTTTGAGGAGGAAATCCTGCCCCTTCTGTCACCGAACGTTGTGACGAAGAAGCAACCCTTCCCGTTCATTAAAAATAATGAAATCTATTGTGTGGCCGTGCTGGGAACCAAATCCAATAAACAGCACATCGGTCTGATTCCCTGCGCCAACAGCCTGTTCCACAGACTGATCGAGATTCCGGGACATAAGGGAACCTACATGCTCTCTGAGGAGCTGATCCTGCATTTCCTGCCCAGCGTTTTCCATGGGTATGATATTATTTCGAAGTCGCTGATCCGTGTAACGAGGAATGCGGATATCGATGCCGATAAGGTATATGACGAAGAACTGAACTACCGCGATCACATGGCCGAGGTTATTAAGCAGCGCCGCCGCCTCACACCTGTCCGTATGGAATATACGCGCGACCTGGATGTGAAGGTTCTGAAACGCATGGCTGCTTACCTCAGCATCGATAAGGACATGCTCTTTAAGACCGAGACACCGCTGGATCTTTCCTTTGTATTTGATATCCAGGATGTTCTCCGTCACGATGATTCACTTTTCTTTGGCAAGCGTGTACCCCAGCGTTCGGCTGAGCTTGTTGAAACAAAACCGCTTCTGCCGCAGATTCTGGAGAAGGATAAGCTCCTTTCTTATCCGTATGAGAGTATTCGCCCGTTCCTCAACATGCTGGACGAGGCAGCAAACGATCCGAATGTCGTATCCATTAAGATGACGCTTTATCGTCTGGCCAAGCACAGTAAGGTGGTTGAGGCTCTGGTGGAAGCGGCCGAAAACGGAAAACAGGTTGATGTTCTCGTGGAACTGAAGGCCCGCTTTGATGAGGAAAACAATATTGAATGGTCCCGTATGCTGGAGAAGGCGGGCTGCCACGTAATCTATGGTCTGGACGGCCTGAAGGTTCACTCCAAGCTTTGTCTGATCACCATGAAAAATGGCGAGGATATCAAGTATATCACGCAGATCGGAACAGGAAACTATAATGAAAAGACGGCGCGTCTCTATACGGATATCTGCCTGATGACCGCAAATGACAAAATCGGCGCGGAAGCGGCGAGGGTGTTCCACCTCCTTTCTCTGGGTGAGGTCATCAAGCGCACGGAATGCCTTCTTGTTGCACCGAAGTGCCTGCAGAATAAGGTGCTCGATAAGATCGAGCAGGAAATTCAGGTGGCGCAGGATGGCGGAGATGCCTATATCGGTATCAAGATCAACTCCCTGACGGATAAGAAGATCATCGACAAGCTGATCGATGCGTCCCAGGCCGGCGTAAAGATTGAGATGGTTGTGCGCGGCATCTGCTGCCTGCATCCGGGTGTGCCGGGTAAGACGGACAACATCCGTATCGTCAGCATCGTCGGCAGGTTCCTGGAGCATTCACGAATTTACATCTTCGGTAAGGGTGAAAGAGAAGAGATTTATATCGGCTCGGCCGATTTTATGACACGAAATACGGTCCGCCGCGTGGAGGTGGCTGTGCCGATCTACGATGCGGCAATCCGCGAACGGATCAAGCATCTCTTCCGAATCCAGCTGGAAGACAATGTGAAGGCAAGAGAACTTCATTCCGATGGCAATTATACCTATGTACCGCATAAGGAGCCGGCTGTGAATTCCCAGGAGCTGCAGTATGAAGAAGCTTACAAGGCGGTTGCAGTGGAAGCGGTGAAAGATAATGCTGCGGATGAGAAATCAGGTAAAGATAAAGCTGTATCGGCTGATGCAATCACCGTAAAAGATACGGTGGAGCCTGATGCTTTTGTTGCGGAGAAGTCGGACAAGCAGAAAAAGGCAAAGAAAGCATCTGCAAATGCGGATCAGAAAGAAGAGTAAAGCTTAAACGAGAAGGATGAACCCGGTTTGGCTAAGAAGGAAAAAAAGGAAATAATCGAAAAGAAGGAAAAAAAGTATATCAGCATCAGGACCTTTCTTACCATTTGTATTGTGTCCCTCATTGTTTTTTCGCTGTTCGGGTTCTTTCTCGGTATCATGTACTTTTACGGAAGGCGGTCCAGTGTTGAGCTGCTGAATACAACGGAGAACCGGACGAAGTATCTGGTCGATGAGCTCCAGAAGAGCGATATGGTGATCGATACACCGCTCCTCAGTTATATCGAGGAGGCTGCCTATCTTTCCGAGGGACGGATCATGGTCATTTCCGACCGGTATCAGATCATGACGGATACCCGGAAGCTGCAGGATGGCAACTATATCGTTCATGAGGATGTCATGGATGTCATGGCGGGCCGGAAGACCAATATCCGGGTGATCCGGAACAAGTTTGCGGAGATCATTCTGCCGGTCAAGAATGAGGAAGGACGCATCCGGGGCGTTGTTGTGTTTACCTCGTCCACCAGATCCATCAGTTCGCGGTATCAGTATCTGCTGCGGCGGGCGCTGGTGATCTTCGGTATCTTGATGCTTGTGGATTTCATCCTGCTGAACATCATCACGCGGAAATCCGTGCGTGGTGTGCAGGACATGTCCCGTCAGCTGAATAAGGTGGCCAAGGGGCATGTGCTGGAAAAGGCGCCCGAAAAGGGCTTCCGCGAGATGCGGCAGCTGACAAAGAACTACAATGCGATGGTGGATGTGCTCCAGTCGGTGGATTCCAGCCGGCAGGAATTTGTATCCAACGTGTCGCATGAGCTGAAAACGCCCATCACGTCCATGAAGGTGCTCTCCGAAGCACTTTTGCAAAATGAAAACACAACGGTAGAAGAGTTCCGTGACTTTATGACGGACATCGTGAGCGAGGTGGATCGGGAGACGGATATCATCAACGATCTTCTGACGCTGGTGAAGACCGACAGGCAGGATCCGGTGATGAACTATTCCGAGGTGAATATCGGTGAACTTCTGGAGGCTGTGATCAAGACGGTTACGCCGCTTGCGGCCAGACGGAACATTGAGATTTCCTATGAAAGCTACCGTGATGTTGTCGCAGACGTGGATCAGGTGAAATTGACCCTTGCGGTATCGAATATTATTGAAAACGCAGTGAAGTACAATGTGGACAGCGGCTGGATCAAGGTTTCCCTGAACAGCGACCATAGGTTTTTCTACATTAAGGTGGCGGATTCCGGTGTGGGTATTCCGGATGATGCCAAGGATAAGGTTTTTGACCGGTTTTACCGGGTGGATAAGGCGCGCAGCCGCGATACGGGCGGTACCGGCCTTGGTCTTTCCATTACGCGGAGTATTATCCATTCCCACAATGGTACGATCCGGCTTTACAGTGAATCCGGTCAGGGAACAACCTTCTCCCTGCGTATCCCTCTGAAGAAGGAGGAGAGCGTATGATGAGAAGAATGAATGATAATTATATTATAGAAGTGAATCGGTTGGAGAATGATCCGGTGGGAAAGGTTTATCCGGGCCGGTGGGAAAGAGTTCCGGTGGGTTCAATGAAGTGTGGCCTGTGGGCGGAAGGAAATTCGGCTGGTCGGGCGAATCGTGACCTGCGGGGTGTAAGGAGGATACTCCTGCCGGTTCTGATGATGTTTCTTCTCCTGCTTCCCGGCTGCGGGAATAAGGAAGCGGATACTTCGGATATGCAGGAGACCATTATTTCGGCAGCAGGAACCATTACGTTGTACCACGTTCAGGGAATGAAGGTGGAGGCGGATACGGAACGGTTTCAGCTGAAGCAACCGGATTCACTTTCGGCTTCCGTGGAAGAGGTTGCGACGGCGATTCAATTGCCCGATGGTATCACATTTGAGAGCTATTCAATCGATGCGGACAGGGTAATCCACCTGATGCTTACCGTGCGGGATGATGTTTCGGCAGAAACCTGCCTTCTGGCGAAGGTAGCGGTGATCCGTAGCATGAACGGCCTCTCGGATGCCAGAAATTATATAATCACGCTGACCTCCGAGGAGGGCGAGATGCTCGAGGAGGCGCCATATACGGAAAACTCGTTTTATTATTATGAGACGGGGGAGTAGCGAAGAGTCTTGCAGGGGTGATACAGTGTCTTCAGGGAAAGACAGTGTTCGGATAGGATGCATGGGTAAATTCGTTTTGTAGCATGCGGGTATATAGCTAAGTTTTGATGAAGGAGAATATTTGAAAAGACCACTTATGACGGCGGGCTTGATGCTCCTCCTGGGAATATTGGCCCGGGAGACCGCCGGACAAAATTATATTATATAGACCGTGCTGCTATGCGGCGCGGCCCTGCTCCTGGCTGTGGGAAGCAACAGAAGGAC
>CACYDN010000187.1 GCA_902773185.1 uncultured Lachnospiraceae bacterium
AAACCGAGGGTGACGCGGAAGCCGCCGTCTGCGTTTTCGCAGCGGATGGTGCCGCGCATGTCCTGCATCAGGTTTCGTGCGATGTGGAGGCCGAGGCCGGTGCCTTCCATGCCTTCTGCATTGGTGCCGCGGCGGAATTTCTCCATGATGAAGGGGAGTTCTTCCTCCGGGACTCCGCCGCCGCGGTCGGTCAGGCTGATGTACAGATATTCCTCATCCATCCCTGTATCCATCTGTATCGCCGTTCCGGCGTATTTATAGGAATTGAATATGATGTTTGTAAAGACCTGGCCGGCCCGTAGCTTATCGATAAGGATCAGGCAGCCGGGTATTTCCGTATATGCCACTCTGCCGTCATAATCCGCGTTTTCGATGAGTGTGCGGATGCCGTCGCTCCCGGCTTCCACCGCATTCACTTCGAGCTGCTCAAGCTCCTTCAATGTGGATGCAAAAAGATTGCTCACGAGGGCGTTGATCTGGTCTGCCTTTGCACCGATCGATTTCACCCGGCTTTCGGTAAACGTATCTCCCGTCTGCTTGGATTTTGCCTCCAGCACCTCGGACATCGCTTTGATGGAAGCGACAGGTGTTTTAATATCGTGGGAAAGCTGCGCTACCAGCTCGCGCTTACTGACGTTCGCTTCGTATTCCCGCTTCCTGGAAAGTGCCAGCTCGTCCCGCATGATGTCAAAGCTTTCCGTAAAGGCGCCGAACACATTCTTCTTATCCATTGTAAGCGGTGCATCCAGATTGCCGGCCGCAACCTCGCCGGCAAAGTTTTTCATGTTATTAAACGGCCGGATCACATTCAGATACAGCCATACGGTATAACCGATCCAAAGAAGAATGATTGCCACATAGCTGACGAGATACATTTTGGCGTAATAGCGGTTTATCTTCTTCTCCATGGATTTCAGGTCGTTCGAAATGATCAGCCACCCGATCTGCTCATCCCCGCGATTGATGGCCCGGATGGTATCCCGATTCTTCGTTGCCGATACAATCGTCCCAGACACCTCATCGCTGCTCGAATAAATTGCATTTTCCGAAAGATCCAGAATCGCGTAATCAAAGGAATAGGGGCCGGATTCTTTTGTGACAACCGGATTCGTCCCCTTCGCGATCTCACTGAGCAGCTGGTTTACCTCTGCCACATTTGTCTCATTTGTTTTTCTTTTTCGGGAAAGATCCTTCATCACCGGCGGAAAGAGCATGATCAGAACTGAGATGATGAAAAGAATGATCAGACTTTTTTTCATGTTCTACTCCTGATAAACCAGCATCAGTCCCATGCCACGTATTGTTTTAATGATTTTGGGGGAATTGGGATCATCCTCGATTTTTTCCCGAAGATGCCGGACATGCACATTCAGCGTTCCGTCCGAAACAAAGCTGTCCTCCCAGACATGCTCGAAAATCTTGTACTTGGATACGACCTTGTTCCTGTTTTCGAGAAGATAGGTGAGCAGCCTATATTCCATGGCTGTCAGCTCCACCCGTTCGCCGTTTTTCTTCACAACGCCGGCCTCGGTATCGACCACCACGTTTCCAAGCGTGATGCTGTTTTCGTGGTTTCCCGCATGATGTGCGCGCCCGGAGGCATCGGTATCTCTTTCTGCGGATGCTGCATGCGCCTGCTCGTACCGCTTCAGCACAACCTTCACCTTTGCATATAGAACATTCAGGGAATACGGCTTTGTGATGTAATCATCGCCGCCGATATTCAGTGCGATCACCATGTCATCGTCACTGGATCTGGCACTGATGAAAAGAATCGGGATATCATACTCCTTCCGGAGCTTTTTGCAGAGCTCGAACCCGGAAGTGTTCCCCAGGTTGATATCCAGCAAGATCAGTTTTGTCGTGTTGTTTTGGAGAAATAAAAGAGCATCCTCCGCAGTGTATACCGCGCAGGAGCTGATATCAAACATATTAAAATACTCGGCCGTTGAATCGGCCAGTTCCACTTCATCATCGATGATCAGAACACTGTAGTCCATCGTCCCCCTCCCGGCCCGCTTCTATTGCTTCCGCGTCTAATGAACTGTCTTTTTTCCTTATCCTATCATCCAAAAAGCGTAGCCCGCAATGCTCATGCAGACAAACTGACAGGATCACTGTCGGTCAAAATAAGCCTTGCCGCCGCTGGGAATGAAATAGGTGCGGATATATCCGTCCGTGGAAACCACAACAAATTCACCCGTGGATTCGAGGAAGTAGACATCATCCCCGTCCTCCTTCTCCGTTTTATGGAGTGAATCCGGGTTATTCACCACCGCATTGGCCGCCGCAAGATAGTCCTCCTCATTATCGAAGCCCATTTCGATGCCATGCTTTTCGTAATGCTGTTCCAGATAGGAATCCTTCCGGAAGGT
Organism: uncultured Lachnospiraceae bacterium; assembly: GCA_902773185.1. Taxonomy (GTDB): domain Bacteria; phylum Bacillota; class Clostridia; order Lachnospirales; family Lachnospiraceae; genus Eubacterium_Q. The sequence continues at coordinate 2,376 of CACYDN010000187.1, forward strand.
AAACTGCGGTCCTGCCGGAGCCTCTGTGGTTGCCGCTGCAACCTCTGTCACTTCCTCAGTAGTCGCCTCTGTTGTAGCAGCTTCTGTTTTCTTTTCTTTTTTCTTCTGATTTTTCTTCTTTGAAGAAGCTTCTGTTTCAGCTTCTGTTTTTTCTTCGGTTTTGGCTTCTGTTGTTGTTTCCGCTTCAGCCTTTTCTTTCGTGGATTCTTCCGTCAACGCCTCTGTTTGACCGGATGCTTCCGTGTCTGCCTGACTCTCGGATTTTCCTTCCGTGGCATCCTGCACCGACTCCGTAGCGGATACCACGCTCACAGTGGAAACCTCGTCCTCATCGTCCTTCTTGATCTTTCCGAGAACCACCCAGAAAATAACGATCAGAACCACCGCCGCCACAGGCAGAAGCCAGCTGTATTTTTTCCAATTCTTTTTATCCATAATCAGCCTCTTATTCTATCCACACAAGGGTACAAACCGCAGGACGGTTTCTGTTTCATTTCTCGTAATGTATACGGAGCAGGAGAGCGAAAGAGCCTGCGAGGGACCGTCCAAGTCTTCTCTAGTACCCCTCGGATCTGCGGGCCTTCCGGTTTTCAATTCGCTTCTCGGCGCCCTCGTACTCCGCCTTTTCCGTTTCCGTGAGAAGCTCGAGACCGTACTTCACCGGCACAGGCTTCCCGCTCTCATCCACACAAACCTCAGTCAGATAAGCGCGGTTGATGGCATAGCGCATACCGCTTTCTCTGTCCTCCACATAGGTATCCACCCGGACCTCCATGGATGTCCGCCCCACATGCGTCATACGTGCCACAAGCACAACAATGTCATTGATGCCCGCGCCCTTCTTAAATTCCAGACGATCCACTGCCGCTGTCGTGACCATGCTTCCGCTGTGGCGGAGCGCCGTCACACCTGCAATCTCGTCGATCCAGGTCATGAGCCGGCCGCCGAACAGCCGCCCGCTCCCGTTGATATCCTCGTAGCGGATGCATTTCGTCCACTCGGTCATTGATTCCTGCACGGTCCGAAGACCCTTTTCATATTCCATCACTTAAAACCTTTCCTTAATCTTGCAAACCGTAAAGGCTCTGCGCAGCAAGTTATTTCTCAAACGGATTCTCGATTACACTTGTCGGTTCGTCATCCGGACTCTGCTCAAAGGCGAACTGCGCATCTCCTGCAAGCGGTGATTCCGCCGTCAGAACCGTAGTCCCTTCCTCGCCCAGCGGTGTGAACGCAGAATTCCCGCCGGCAACACTTTCCTTCGAAACATACGCATTTTGTTGCTGATCCCGCTCCGGTTTCGGCGCGTAGGGGCTCCCGCCGGCAACACTTTCCTTCGAAACATACGCATTTTGTTGCTGCCCCTGCTCCGGTTTCGGCGCGTATGGGCTCTCTCCGGCAACACTTTCCTGCGAAACA
>CACYDN010000188.1 GCA_902773185.1 uncultured Lachnospiraceae bacterium
CTCTTTGATAAGAATTATCTGCATGATCCGGATAAGAATCTTGTGGTGATCACCATTAATAAAACCAACAGTTACAAAAAGGGACTTCGGGTAGCGTATGTTTCCGGAGCGGAGAACTGTACTACCTACTATTATAGGGATTCCGGCAGATTGGAACCGGTTACTGACGAATCCGGACATTTTACGTCGGAAAAGAATGTGCTCAAATTCCGGCAGTATGTGACATGGCCTTTCACGGATGTGAAGAAAAACCCCGGAAACTGGGTATATGAAGCGGCAAAATATGCTTATGAAAATAATATCATGAGTGGTGATGCGGATAAGAACGGGGATGGGTTTACGACCTTCCGGCCGAAGGATAGCATTTCCCGTTATGAGTTTGTGGTTACGCTGTATCGCATGGCCGGTTCGCCGGGAGCGGACGGCGAGCATCCGTTTATTGACGTACCGGATGGAAAATACTATTCGGATGCCGTACGCTGGGCATATTTGAATAATATTACGACCGGTGATTCGGCGACCACCTTCAGCGGTAAAAAATTGATCACACGCCAGCAGATTGCAACGATGATGGTGAGATTTGCGGAATACATGGATGTCGATACTTCGGACCGTGCAGATCTTTCCGGCTTCCCGGATGCGTCTAAAGTGTCCGGTTATGCAAAGGATGGCATGGCCTGGGCAAATGCGGCAGGCCTTATCACCGGAAAAGAGGTGGGCGGAGTATTTTACCTGGATCCAAAGGCGAATGCAAAACGGCAGGAAGTTGCTACCATCCTGATGCGGTTCCGGAAAGCTTATATTGAACCTTATTTGCCGACCCCCGTGTATGAAGATGAGGAGTGATCATTGATGTCATACGGTCTGCCGTCATTTCGGGAGACTTTGACGTTTCATTAACAGATTATGATATTTCATAAATAGATTTTGCTATTACGTGAAGGGGCTGTCGCAATTGATGTTGCGATAGCCCTTTTTCTGTTGCAGGAGCGGAGTGCCGGATTGGTGCGAGAGCGAGGTGCCGGAATGCGCGTTTACGCAATATATGGTAATCGGCCTTTGAATAACGCTCTTTATTTTGTAGAAATGAAGAAAATGTTAACTGGAGCTGTGACAAAAAACAGGGAAAATAAGGTAAAATAAGGCTTCCCGGGCAGAGTGGAGTGGGCCGTCCTTTAATATATTAAGAATTATATTTAAATGTTACAAAATCTTGACAAAGCAAAGGGGCGGCTCTATAATCTTACTTACCCTATAAATGTGGAGGAAAACGGCTTAACGTGGAAGAAGTTAACCGCAAAAATGTAAATCGGATCAAGCGTATGATCATCGGGACTTTTCTGTTTTTCATGATTGTTCCGACGATTCTTTGCGTGTTCCTTTTTATCCGTCTGGCAAAGCTGGAGAAAAAGGTCGACAGGCTCATGTCTGAGCGCACAGTCGCCATGGGAACGGAGGGAGATGCGGCAGATGCCATGCTCCCGGATGAACCGGATGCTGCAAATGTTGTGACCGAAACCAATGAGAAAGATAAACTGACCCTTGGTCAGACGAAGGATGCCGAAAACGGCGGACAGGACGGAAAGCCTGCGGATGCTGCTTCGCAGGAAGGCGAAGATAAAAGCGGTAATCCCGCAGATGACCCAAACGGCGAGGCAAAGCCGGATGATGCGAATTCGGATGTAAACAGTGCCGGCGTGAAGAAGAACGGCAAAACCGTATATCTTACGTTTGATGACGGTCCGTCCTGCTATACGGAGGAAATCCTGAATATCCTGAAGGAGAAGAACGTGAAAGCAACCTTCTTCGTGGTTCTTTCCGACGATACGCGGGCCGAGGATCTGAAACGGATTGCAGAGGAAGGACATACCATCGGCCTGCATTCCATGAGCCATGTATACAAAAACATCTACGCGTCTCTCGATGCGTTTAAGAAAGATGTGAAGGGTGTGCATGATCTGGTGCAGAATATCACCGGTGTGGATTCCCATTATTACCGGTTCCCGGGCGGAAGCAGCAATGAGGTTTCCAAGGTACCTGTGGATGAATGCATCGCCTGGCTGGATGGTGCGGGCTATCTCTACTTCGACTGGAATGCCATGAACGGAGATGCAACCGATGTGGACTACACACCGGAGCAGCTGCGGGATAACGTTCTCGGTTATGTATACGCAACGGATGGAGATTCCATGGTGCTGATGCATGACCTCGGTGCACATTATGCGACGGTACAGGCGCTGCCGGATCTCATCGATACGCTGCTGGCAGAGGGCTACACCATTGCGCCGATCGATGACAATACACCGACCTTCCACCAGCATGAGATTTCGCAGAAGGGCGAGTAACATGAATTACAAAGATTGCCTTGCGGCAATAGAAAAGAAAAACGCTCTGGGCAGCCGTCCCGGGCTTTCAACGATACAGGAAATGCTGAACAGGCTGGGGAGCCCCGAAAAGGGAATCCCAGCCATACAAATTGCCGGTACCAACGGCAAGGGCAGCATTCTGGCCTACACGGAAAGCATCCTGACGGAGGCAGGGATTCTGACCGGCCGGTATGTTTCACCGGCTGTTTTTGATTATCGGGATAAATATCTGATCGGCGGAAAGCGGATCTCGGAGGAGATGACGGCCGAAATTCTTTCGGCGGCACTCCGGGTTTCGGAGGAGATGGTCCGGGACGGACTCCCCGAACCCACCGCCTTTGAAACGGAAACCGCTGCGGCGTTCCTTCTTTACCGGAAGATGCAATGCGATGTGATCCTTGTGGAATGCGGCATGGGCGGTGCGCTTGACGCGACGAATGTTTTAGAGGAGAATAAGACTTCCGTGCTCGCCAGTGTGAGTCTGGACCATCTGGGCATCCTGGGGAATACGGTAGAGGAAATTGCGGATACCAAGCTGGGCATCACCCGGAAGGGCGAAACGCTGATCGTGTTCCCGGAGCAGGAGGATGGCGTGAAAGGCGTCATCCGGAGCTGGCAGGAAAAGAATCATCTGCATGTAATATACCCGGATTTGGAAAAACTGCAGATTCTTTCGGAAACGGCGGAAGAGAGCCGATTCTCCTATAGAGGCATCGAATATCTGATCCGGCTGCCGGGGAGACACCAGATTCTGAATGCCATGACGGCACTGGAAATCTGCTGTACGGCACTGGCGGATCGGCAGACGGAAAAAGGTAATACTATGATCCGGTGGGAAAAAACGCTGCAGGACGGGCTTCGGAAGACTGCCTGGCCCGGACGCTGGACGATCATAGACAGAAACCCCATGGTAATCCTCGACGGAGCCCACAATGAAAAAGCGTGGCTTGTTCTGGCGGATAATGTGAGAAGGCTTCTTTCAGGAAAAAAGATTTTTTTCCTGACAGGGGTGTTTCGGGACAAAGAATATGATAAAATGACACGGATCCTTGCACCGCTCATCCATGAGGCTGCGGTAATTACACCGCCGGGGGCGCGCGGTCTTCCGGCCGAGGAGCTGGCCCGGATGTTCCGGCAGAAGGGAACCATGGCCACTGCGTTTGATGAATACCGGGAGGCGCTGCAATATCTGAAGGCGTCTGCGGGGGCGGATGACGTGATTCTTTGTACCGGTTCGCTTTCGTTCCTGGGTGAACTGATGAAGCTGGTGAAGGGAGATTCGCCGAACATCATTTGCTGAGGATTGGAAAGCGCAGGTGAATGCTACGCATGATAATTTACAAGAGAAAAGGCAGGGTATAATGATATCCTCTATGGAACGTGTAAAAAAAATACTATTTGATGATACCTTCCGTGCTTGTATGGATGAAATTACCGTGCTGGAGGCAGATCGCAGGTTCTGCCGCCATGGTATGGATCATCTGGAAAATGTGGCCCGGATTGCCTGGATCCTTGCGCTGGAGGAAGGAAAACAGCTTCGGAAGGATGTGGTCTACGGGGCAGCGCTCCTTCATGATATCGGCCGCAGTAGGCCGGACAGCTCCGGACAGCCGCACAGGATCTTTAGTGCCGAAATAGCGGATGAGATTCTGATCCGTGCGGGATACACGGAAGAGGAGCGGGAGGATATCCGGCAGGCAATTCTTTCCCACGGAGGATCCTTTGTTGGCAGCATAACCCATGCATATCCGGATGAACATACAGCAGAGAATCTTGCGGATGTGATCTATCGGGCGGACAAATTATCCCGAGACTGCTTTCTCTGCGGGGCGTATGAAGAATGCTACTGGGAAGAAGACAGAAAGAATAAGACAATCATTGTGTAGTTTGTTTTCGTTGTAAATTTTAAGCAGTTTTGAAAAACGGATGCTACTTAAACAATCTAAGAATAACAGGATAGAAAGATTCAATGGATAAGATAAGAATTGAACATCTCGAGGTATATGCATACCACGGGGTATATGAAGC
>CACYDN010000189.1 GCA_902773185.1 uncultured Lachnospiraceae bacterium
CTCCGCTTCATGCTGATCACCGGTAATGCACCGGGAAATGACATGCGGTTCATCTGGGACAGACTGGATGCCAGCCGCAACTTTGCCAATAAGATCTGGAATGCGTCCCGGTTCATCATGATGAACATGGAAAATGCTTTCCGGGCGGGCCTGACCGAAGACGATATCCGGAAGGTAACACCGGCTGACTTTACCATGGCGGATAAGTGGATCCTGCATAAGGCCAATGAGCTTGTCCGCGAGGTTACGGATAACATGGAGAAGTATGAGCTGGGTATCGCAGCGGATAAGATCCATAATTTCCTGTGGGATGAATTCTGCGACTGGTACATTGAAATGGTGAAGCCCAGACTTTGGGACGAGAAGGATACGACCCGTGCGGCAGCGCTTTGGACACTCCGTGAGGTTCTTTCCATCGGCCTGAAGCTTCTGCATCCCTACATGCCCTTCGTTACGGAAGAAATCTACTGTACGCTGACCGGTGAGGAATCTCTGATGATCGCACCGTGGCCGGTATACAGTGAGGAAAGAGTGTTTGCGGCAGATGCCGATAAGACGGATGTGCTGAAGGAAGCAGTCCGGAGCATCCGGAACGTGAGAACCGAGATGCAGGTACCGCCCTCCAGGAAAGCCAGTGTATATGTGGTTTCCGAGAAGGAGGAGGTCCGCGGCATCTTCGAAGAGAGCCGTGCGTTCTTTGGTGCGCTGGCCTATGCAAACGAGATCAACGTGCAGGCGGATAAAACGGATATTCCGGAGGCGGCCGTGTCCTGTGTTATCCATAACGCGGTTCTTTACCTGCCGCTTGCGGAGCTTGTGGACACCGCAAAGGAAAAAGAACGTCTGACAAAGGAGAAGGAGCGCCTCAATTCGGAAATCGCGCGCGCAGAGGGCATGCTGGCCAACCCCAACTTTGTACAGAAGGCACCCGAGGCAAAAGTAAACGCAGAACGCGAGAAACTGACCAAATACAGGGAGACGCTCGCGCAGGTCGAAGCACAACTTACGCAGCTTAACTAATTGCAGGAGGAAACCTCGTGAGAAGCGGGAGAAAACTGACCGGAAAATTGAAAATCGTCATCTTGATCCCGGTATTTCTGGCCGCAGTGCTCCTGGGCATCTGTTTCTATATCTTTGAACCGGATTCCAAGCAGGGCATGCTCGCCTGCGGCATGCTCGTCTGCTACATCGTGATCATCCTCATTGCCTACATCCGCATGCGGCCGGTGCTGGGAGCAACCCTCACGGATTATTCTCTGGAGCAGGGCAAAATCCAGAAGGAACTCCTGCACGACCTTTCCATCCCGTACACCATACTGGATGAGCGGGGGCATGTGCTCTGGGCCAACCGGATGTTTTATAAGACAATCGGCATGGAAGAGGGAAAACGGATCCGTAAGGCCGTGGATAACTATTTCCCGGAACTTGTGGTGGATGAACTTCTGGCGGAAGACGATGATGTCAGTGTGATGGTCAATCACGAGAATCGCATCTATAATGCGGAGCTCCGCCGTCTGGACCTCTCCACCGTATTTACGGAGACGGAAGAGGAGCAGAGAGATGACGATGTGGTGCTCGCCCTTTACCTTTTTGATGTAACCGATGAAAAGGCTTTCGAACAGCAGGCATTTGACCAGAAGATGGTTGCCGGACTGATCTATATCGATAACTATGACGAAGTCATGGATTCTCTGGAGGAAATCAAGCATTCTATCCTGACGGCACTTGTCGACAGAAAGATCAATGTTTACCTCCGGCATATCGATGCCATCGTGCGCCATATAGAAAACGACAGATATTTCTTCGTATTCCCGCAGAAGTATCTGCAGAGCGTGAAGGACGATAAGTTCTCACTCCTGGATGACGTGAAGAGCATCAGCGTCGGGAACGAGATTGCCATGACGCTGAGTATCGGTATCGGCTGCAGCGAGGACAGCTACAGTTCGGCCTACGAAAATGCAAAGGTTGCAATCGGCCTTGCGCTCGGACGCGGCGGTGACCAGACGGCCGTGAAGAGCGGCGAAACGGTGACTTATTACGGCGGCAAGAGCGCCGGCACGGAAAAAGCAACCCGCGTAAAGGCCCGTGTAAAGGCACAGGCTTTTGAGGAGCTTCTGGAAGGCAAGGACAAGGTACTGATCATGGCCCATAAGCGGCCGGACGCAGATGCCTTCGGTTCCTCTGTGGGTATTTTCCGGCTTTGTACCGCACTTGGAAAGAAAGCTTACATCGTTTTAAACGAGGTGACGGATGCCATCCGTCCGCTGGTGGCAAGCTTTAAGAGCAATGCCATCTATAATGATATGATGATCCAAAACCAGCAGGCAATCGAAATGGTCGGCCCCGGAACCCTTCTTGTGGTATGCGATGTGAACCGGCCGAGCCTGACGGAGTGTGAGGAGCTTCTGGACAAGGTATCCACCGTGGTGGTATTTGACCATCACCGGCAGTCCAATGAAGCGATTCAGAATGCAACGCTTTCTTATATCGAGCCCTTTGCGTCATCTGCCTGTGAGATGATTGCGGAGATGTATCAGTATATATCCGTTCCGCCAAAGCTTCGGCAGACGGAAGCGGATGCGATGTATGCCGGTATTCTGATCGATACGGATAATTTCCTGAATAAGACCGGCGTACGGACCTTTGAGGCAGCATCCTACCTCAGAAAGTCCGGCGCGGACATGACGAGAGTCAGAAAGATGTTCCGCAGCACCATGCCGGAGATGAAGGAGCGGGCGCAGGGCATATCCAATGCGGAAATCTACATGGATCAGTTCGCACTGTCCTACGTGGATCCGGATTCCGATGCACCGCCTACGGTATCGGTGGCCAAGGTGGCCAATGAGCTGCTGAATGTAAAGAATATCAAGGCTTCCTTCGTTGTAACGACGGGAGCGGACGGCACCCTGTTTGTATCGGCCCGTTCCGTGGGAGATGTGAACGTACAGCTGGTAATGGAAAACTGGGGCGGTGGCGGCCATGCGAATATTGCGGGCGCACAGCTGAAGGATGTTAGTAAAGATGATTTCTTCGAGGAG
>CACYDN010000190.1 GCA_902773185.1 uncultured Lachnospiraceae bacterium
GGTGACGGGAAGCGCAATCGCGATGCATTTGCTGACCAGGATTTTTTCGGGACTGTAGCCGGCCATGATCTCATACATGGCTGTGCGTTGCATATAGGCACGGCCGGCGATAAAGGCGGTCAGCATGGGAAGGAAGATGATAAAAACACTCCCGCTGCTCACATAATTGGTGAAGAATTCCCTGGCGGTTTTTGCTTCATTGAGGAAGGGACTGGCCATGGCGAGCCCACCGATCATGATCAGGATTACCCAGATGATGTTGATTCTTTTTGTTCTGTAGATTTCACCTCTGATGAGTTTATTCATGATGCGCTCCTTCCGAACAGATTCTTAAAAATGGATACTTTCTGTTCTTTTTCTTCTTTTCCGTGACTCACTTTGGAAAGATAGTATTCCTCGAGATTGTCCTGCGTGGGTGTGAACTGGAGAATGGTAAATCCTGCATCGGTAATGGTCCGGGAAACGGTTGCCACATTGTCCAGTCCTTCATACAGACGGATTTCATCGTCCTTCATGACCTTGTAATCATGGAAGGAAAGCTTTTCCTCCAGAGTGGCAACGGTTTCGGACGGGCGGTCGGTGCGGAGCGAGAGGTAGCTCCTGGAGTGAATGGCAAGCTCCTCCCGGGAAAGAGATTCCACAATCTTCCCTTCACTCATGATCACATAATCCGTACACAGCTCGGAAAGTTCGGAAAGAAGATGGCTGGATATGATAATGGTTTTGCCGTCTTTTTCGGAGAGCTCTGAGAGGATAGTCCGGATTTCCACGATTCCTTCCGGATCGAGCCCGTTCACCGGTTCATCCAGAACCAGAACCTCCGGATCGGGGAGAAGAGCCATGGCAATGCCGAGCCTTTGCTTCATGCCGAGGGAGAAGAGCTTTGCCCGCTTCTTTCCGGTATTCGCGAGCCCGACATATTCCAGAAGAGAATCAATCCGGGATGTATCGGCAACGCCGCGGATCAGGCGGACATAATGCATATTCTCACGGGCGGTCAGGCTGCCGTCGATGATCGGATTCTCGATCATGAAGCTGATCCGTTCGCGTCTTTTTGCCGGATCTTCAGTTGATTCGAAAAGACGGATCTCGCCGCTGTCAGGGTGGATCAGCCCGCCGAGCGCCTTCATGATGGTGGTCTTGCCGGCTCCGTTTGGTCCGATCAGGCCTACAATGTGACCCTTTGTAACGGAAAAACTCACATTGTCCAGTACCTTATGCTTTCCGTAGGTCTTATTCAGGTTTTTGATTTCAATCACGTTCATGGCAGTCTCCTTTTTCCGAGTATCAATAACCGGAAGCTTTTTCGTTGCCCGGCTATTTCACATAACCGAACGGAATGCGTTCCGGATTTCTCTTACAGCATAAAAGACAGTGGTAAAGAAAAGTTTAAGAAAGAGAAAAGAAAAGTTTAAGAAGAGGTGGAAAAATATTTACATATATGAGAAAATGTCACTATATATGCGATGTGTGAGAAGTACACGGAAGTGCATAATATGCGAATCCGATTGCAATATGGTAACTTTTGAAAAAGAGGAAGAGGATAGTTACGATAACAGGAAAGGATGAAATATGAGAGGATTTTTCAGGAAAAAAGCCGTTTGGATTCTGGCGGCAGTCCTTTTTCTGGGTACGGCCGCATTGGGTGTCCGTATGGCTAAGGTAAAAGGAAAAGAGGCGGAGGGTCTTACCTCGGCTGACTTTTACTATTATCTGATCGAAACACAGATGGCGAAGGGGGATCTTTCCGAAGCCGGCGCCAGCCTGGAGCGGATGTATGCGAGCTGCGGCGAGAGTGGGAAGGGGACACTTCTTTACGCGCGGGACTGCGTGCTGAAATATGATTATGTCGGTGCGGGCGTTTTATATGGAAAGCTTTCCAAAATCTCTCAGGATGGTCTGATGTCGGATACGGATCGGAATATCTATGACCAAATCCAAAAGGGAGAATTGGCTGATTTTAACGCGGCTCCGGCAGAGGAAATGCGGGCGTTTCTGGATCAGGATGTAGCATCTCTCCGGCAGCAGTATCCGCAGTATCTGGAATTTGAGGAAGTTGTCAGCATGCTGGACCGGATCGAAGAGGCATATCGCGCTTATCTGGCTGACGGTACCGTGGATATGAATCAGGCGGACAGTTATCTCGTCAACATGGAAAAGGTGTATAAGTCTAGTTCCCAGGCATTTCATGTGCGGGAAATGGATGAGGCCTATATCCGTCTTCTGGTGATGACCGGCGCCGGGGCGAAGCTGGCGGAATATGCAGATCAGACCGATTCCCAGCTGGCGATGGTTTCTGTCGGCCAGCTTCTGATCGACAGAAAAATGTCGGCGGATGATCTGCCGAAGGGCTTCGTGAATGTGGATCCGGATCATATCACGGCTGTGGCAAACCAGTGTGAGCATGTTCTGACCGATCTGGAGAAGAAAAAGGAAGGCGCGGAGCTCAGAAGCTATGCCGATAAGGTGGAAGCCATCAGCAGCATGGAAAAGAATCTGGCACTGACCGAAGTGGATCGGCGGCTCGCACCTGATAACGCGGCGCTTCCGGAAAAGAGTCCGCTCTACATGGGGAGCAGTGCAGTTGCCTATGCGCTCGGCAACACCGAAAAGGGCGATGAATACGTAAAGAAGAGCATGGAAACGGCACCCTATTATCAGGAGCCGCTGTACTCCGGTTACATGAGTATCATCAGTTCGGCCTATTATGAGGCGGGGGATCTTTCCGCTGTCATGGATATCGGTTCCTCTGTAGTATCCGCTTTTGATGCGGCGGTGCCGCATGCCTATACAAAGCCGGAGAAGGAAGAAGAGGATAACCGGAAGGAAGAGGATGGAGATTCCATCTGGGACATCCTGCTGCACCAGAATATGGATGTGGATGCCATTACAACGTCCATGCTTTCCGCTGCAAATCTGCTGGCCTCCCAGTACACGACCTGTGTGGCGAAGGAAAATGCGGCCATGAGCATCGGCAAGATCGATGTGAGCAAATTCCCGACGATATCCTTTAACCTGACAACCTCCAAACCGATTGAGGATCTTTCGAATCCGGGCCTGCTCATCAACGACTGCAATATCGTGATCGACGAGTATACTATAGAAGAAAAGAAATTTGATTCCGCGATTCTGTATGCGGTCTGTGATAAATCCGGTTCCATGGAGGGCAGTACCTCCCGGCTGCAGTCGGCGGTAAGAGGTCTTGCGGGCAGTCTTTCCAAGAAGGAAAAGATGGGACTCATCGGCTTCTCCGATGGCGTGGAATTTGATTCCGGTATCGTGGAGAATGTCTCCGATCTTTCGGAATATATTTCCAAGCTGGAACCGGGCGGCGGCACGAATATTGCCTCCGGTACCTTTGCCGCACTCAGTCATCTTTCCGGCAAGGAGGATACGATCAACGTGGTCATCGTCATGACGGACGGTGAGGACAGCTCCTTCGGCAGCGACAATCTGGAGCGGCTCCGGGAATATGTGGATGACGGCCATACGCTGGTCTATACCGTCGGTATGGGAAGCTCCGTCAATGCAAGCTATCTGCAGCAGATTGCATCGGCCGGAAACGGCAAGTTCGTATATTCCTTCTCCGCTTCGGA
>CACYDN010000191.1 GCA_902773185.1 uncultured Lachnospiraceae bacterium
GGGCTTTTCGTGACAGGAGAATTTTATGATTAAGATACTTTTCGTGTGCCACGGCAGGACTTTGAGGTAAAGCCTTATAGTTGGCTGTTTTGGGGCAGTTTGGGGCATACCGTGGCAAACGAACAAGACTTCTACTACGGTAAAACTACGAATGACGGAATGAAGAGAGGAAAATGTAAAAATGATAAAAATACTGTTCGTTTGCTGGGGCAACATCTGCCGCAGTCCCATGGCGGAGTTTGTTCTGAAGGATATGGTAAAAAAACGCGGGATGGAAGAGAAGTTTCACATCGAATCGCGGGCCACGCATACGGATGAAATCCGGAGCGGCCGCGGCAATCCGGTGTATCCGCCTGCGAAGGCAAAGCTCCGGGAACATGGGATATCCTGCGAGGGGAAACGCGCGCAGCTTCTTGTGGAAGCGGATTATGATGCCTGGGATTATATCATCGGGATGGATGATCTGAATCTCAAATGGATGTATCGGATTCTTCGGGCGGATGAGCATCAGACAGATCTAAGCGGGGCAACCGCGAATCGTTTCCATTCAAAAGAATTAGGAACTCCGGCAGAAAAGCGGAGAGGGCAGAGAATTTCCCTTCTCATGGATTATACGGATCATCCGCGGAGCGTTGCGGATCCCTGGTACACAGGGGATTTTGAAGCAACCTGGCAGGATGTGAATGAGGGTTGTGAGGGATTTCTTGTATGGTTGAAAACCAATGAAATTTGAACAGGGTTTTCGTACATTTACATGGGGAAATATAATATGGCAATCAACACGGATTTGACCGATAAACAGCATATAGTGACAGTCAGTGAGGATGGCAGCAAAGCGGAATCGGAGATGGATCTTCTGCATGAGCATGCGCTCACAATCGTTGTAAATGAACAGCGCCTGATGCGGCTCATTTGTACGAAGCAGAATCTGCATGAGCTGGTGCTCGGCAGGCTTCTCACGGATGGGCTGATCGAAGGCATGCAGGATGTTTCCAAACTTTGGTTCTGTAAATATGAAAACGAAGCGACGGTGCTTCTTAGCAGAGAACTGAAACTGACGGAGGATATCCGGGAGGATCTGACTTGCTGCACAGGAAACAGAGTATACCTTGCACAGGAAGAGAAGGCATTCGGAAAGCTTCCCGAATGCCGGTGGGAGCCGGAATGGATTTTTGCCCTGGCAGCGGAATTCTCCAAAGGGACGGAGCTGCATGACCGGACAGGAAGTACACATTCCTGCATCCTGGCGAGAAACGGAGAGGTCCTGTTCGTTTGTGAGGACATCGGGAGGCATAATGCGGTGGATAAGGCGGTCGGCTATGGTCTGAAAAACGGAGTGCCGCTTGCGGAATGTATGTTATATACTTCCGGCCGGGTTCCGGTGGATATGGCGGAAAAAGTGATTGCTGCCGGTATTCCGGTACTGGTATCCAAATCCCTGCCGACAGCCGAGGCTGTTAGCCTCGCTCATGAATACGGGCTTACACTGATTGGGAACGCGCACAGGGACAGTATGCGGCTTTTCTGAACCGATAATTTCGGAAAGATTTTATAACCGGTTTTACACCGGAAAATGCTCTGAAAAATAACGGGGATGTCTCCATTCTCCTTTATTTTTTAGAGCATTTTTTATGTGTATGTGTTATAATATATGTTGGGTGGTTATACACAAGTATCTGATAAAAGGGAGAAGGAAAAATTGATGACAATACAGGAATTGTATCGGGAAATCGGCGGCGATTATGATCAGGCTGTCCGCGTTCTCAGAATGGATAAACTGATTGATAAGCATATCCGGCGATTTGTGGAAAATGATACGCCGGACCGGCTTTTTGCGGCCGGCGATACCATGGATCCGTCAGAGCTTTTTGAGGCGGCGCATGCCCTGAAGGGCGTAGCGGCAAATCTGGGGCTTGTGGAAATTTCCGATGCGGCATCGGAGATTGCCGAAGAATATCGCCCGGGAAATGAACGCAGGCTTACGGATGACGAGGTAAAGGCAAAAATCAATCTTATACAGGATTTGAACAGCCGGACAGTGGCCGGAATCCGCGCATATGCGGAATCGTAAGCAGCATAGACGACTGAGAACGGCAAAACTCGGGTAAAAGTGGGGGCGGAATGGAGCAACAAATAAGCGGGGAGAGTACCACACCTAAAGAGAAGCGATACTTAGGGCTTGCCGGTGCCTGGGCACTTGCCTTTGGCTGCAGTGTGGGCTGGGGCTCTTTTGTGATGCCGGGAACCACCTTCCTGCCGATCGCGGGTCCGATCGGATCCGCAATCGGCCTGGGTCTTGGCGGCCTCGTGATGCTCCTTCTGGCCGTCAACTATCATTACCTCATGAACCGCTATCCGGATGGTGGCGGAACCTATACCTATACGAAAAAGACCTTTGGTTACGATCACGGCTTCTTAAGTGCATGGTTTTTGATCCTGACCTATATCGCCATTATCTGGGCAAATGCTACGGCACTGCCGCTCATTGCGCGGACACTTCTGGGGGATGCATTCCGGTTCGGATATCTCTATGAGATAGCAGGATATCCCATATATCTCGGAGAACTCCTCCTTGCGCTGGGAGCTTTGGTTTTTGCGGCGGTTATCTGTATGTACAGGAAACCGGCCGCTATGATGCAGCTCGTGATGGCCGTGCTGCTCTTTATGGGCGTCATAATCTGCTTTGTGGCCGCATCCAATATGTCGGGCGCGAAAGGCTATACGCCGGCCTACGCACCGGATCGTGGAGCGGCAAATAGTGTATTCACAATTTTTGCTCTGGCACCTTGGGCCTATGTTGGCTTTGAATCCATTTCACATTCGGCCGCCGAAGCAAAATTTTCCATGAAAAAGACGTTCCGCATTCTTTTGGTTGCGGTCATTACAGCGGCGGTGGCATATATCATGCTTTCCCTTCTGGCGGTAAAGGCATTACCGGACGGTGCGAAATCCTGGACGGATTATGTATCACGATTGGACGAGTATTCCGGCGTAGCCTCCCAGCCGACGTTTCATGCGGCACATGCGGCGCTTGGGAAAACAGGCAGTGTGATTCTCGGAACTGCGGCACTCGGTGCCATCTTTACAGGTTTGATCGGAAATTATATTGCCCTTAGCCGTCTTGTGGATTCTATGGCATCTGACGGACTGTTTCCGAAATGGCTCGGCAGGAAAAAAGGCTATGTGCCACGGAATGCGATTCTCTGTATTTTGGCGGTTTCCGCAATTTTTCCGTTCTTTGGCCGTACGGCCATCAGCTGGATCGTGGATGTGACAACGGTCGGCGCAACGATTTGCTACGCGCTGGCTTCCGCATCGGCCTGGAAGACAGCCCGGCAGGAGAATAACAGGAAATATGAAATCTTCGGCATGATCGGGATGGTCGTATCCGTTCTTTTTGCTCTGGAATTTCTGATCCCGAACCTGATTTCCATTACAACGCTTTCGACAGAATCCTATCTGATCCTTTCTGTCTGGAGCATATGCGGATTCCTGTTTTTCCGTGTTTATCTTCGCCGGGATCATGAGCGGCGGCTTGGAAAATCTATCGTAGCATGGGTAGTCCTGCTCGGACTTATCATTTTTACTTCCAGTGTCTGGCGGAATCAGATGACGGATAAGGCACTGGAAAAATATGAAAATCATATTCGTTCCTACTATGAGATGCGCGAAACGGAAACGCCGGGGGAACCGGTGGATTCCGTCTATCTGCAAAATGAGTTGAAAAAAGTAGACCGGGCAACAGAGGTTGCCAGCCTGATTCAGGTCGGTCTTGTCATTGTGGCGCTTTTGATCCTGCTTCGAATCTATGCAGTCATGCAGAGCAGGGAAAGGATGATTGAAGTCGAAAAGGCCCGGGCAGAGGAGACCAGCCGGGCAAAATCCAGCTTTCTTTCCAATATGAGTCATGAAATCAGGACGCCGATGAATGCAATCATCGGCCTGCAGAATATTGCACTTCGGGATCCGGATTTGAATCCGCGTACAAGAGACCATCTCGAGAAGATCGGAGCCAGTGCCAACCATTTGCTGGGGCTTGTCAACGATATCCTGGATATGAGCCGGATTGAATCCGGACGGATGGTACTGAAGAATGATGAGTTCCTCTTCCGGGAGTTTCTGGAACAGATCAACGTCATTATCGGCGGGCAGTGTCATGACAGGAATCTGAATTATAAATGTAATATCGTCGGAGAGGTAAAGGACTATTATATCGGCGATGATCTGAAACTGAAACAGGTTCTGATCAATATTCTGGGAAATTCCGTGAAGTTCACCAATCCGCGCGGTGATGTATCGCTCCGGGTGGAGCAGCTGAAGGAAGAGGATGGTATCTGCACCATGCGGTTCCTGATGCAGGATACGGGGATTGGAATGGATCCCGAGTTCATCCCGAAGATCTTTGATACCTTCGCACAGGAGGATGCCGGGAATACGAATCGGTATGGCGGCAGCGGCCTCGGTATGGCTATTACAAAGAATCTTGTGGATATGATGGAAGGTGAGATCATTGTGGAAAGCCAAAAGGGTGCCGGATCGGCCTTTACGGTTACCGTTCCGCTGATTTCTTCCGACCGAAAGGAGACGCCGGAAGAAGAAGCACAGCAGATGGATGGTATTGAGGAGGTGCTTTCCGGCAAACGGATCCTGATGGCTGAGGATGTGGACCAGAATGCGGAAATCCTGGCGGATCTTCTTGACTTGGAGGATATTCACTCCGCACGGGCCAGAAACGGTGAGGATGCCGTGAGGATGTTTGCAAAAAGTGAACCGGGATTCTATGCCGCAATCCTGATGGATGTTCGTATGCCGGTGATGGATGGTCTGGAAGCGACAAGGGCCATCCGGGCGCTGGATCATCCGGATGCGAAAAAGATTCCCATCATTGCCATGACAGCGAATGTGTTTGATGAGGATGCGGAGCGGTCGATGGAAGCCGGTATGAATGCACATTTGTTCAAACCTGTGGAACCGGATTTATTATATGAGATGATGGCCAGACTGATCTTGGAACGAGAACTTGCGTATTTGGAGGGGGCTCAGGATGCGAAAAGGGAAGCAAATGGGGAAGAGAACGGGAATGCATAAGAATA
>CACYDN010000192.1 GCA_902773185.1 uncultured Lachnospiraceae bacterium
TATTGAGGAAGGAGAATGTCAATTGGCTGTTATCAGAGGACTAACAACTGAACAGGTAAGAGAACAGTTTAAACAGGGCAATTTCAATGAGCAGGTGGACAGCAGCGCGAAGAGCGTGAACGATATTATCCGTGAGAATGTATTCACTTACTTCAACCTGATCTTTGCCATTCTTTCGGTGCTGGTCATCATCGCCGGCAATTTCCGGAGTCTGACCTTTTTGCCGGTCATCATCATCAATACCCTGATCGGTATTATTCAGGAGTATCGGGCAAAGAAAACGTTGGATAACCTTTCCGTGATGAATCAGCCTACGGCAAAAACCGTTCGGGACGGCCAGCTGGTTTCGGTACCGACCGATCAGCTCGTTCTGGGAGATGTGATCCAGCTTACGGCCGGCCAGCAGATCCCTGCGGATGCGAAGGTGACGGACGGAAGCATTTCCGTCAATGAATCGCTCCTGACCGGTGAGGCAGATGAAATCTTAAAACGGCGGAACTCGGATCTCATGTCCGGAAGCTTTGTGGTGAGCGGAAAGTGTTACGCCACATTAACGAGAGTCGGTAAGAATTCCTACATCTCCCAGCTGACGGAAAAAGCAAAGGCCATGCCGAAGGGCGAGCAGTCCGAGATGATCCGGGACATCAACCTGATCATCAAAATCGCGGGTATTGCCATTATTCCCATGGGAATCCTGCTCTTTATCCAGAGCTTTTTCGTAACCCATGCGGGCTTTTCCAAGAGTATTGATTCCATGGTTGCGGCTGTGGTTGGTATGGTGCCGGAGGGACTCTATCTTTTGGTGAGCATTGCCCTTGCACTTTCATCCATGCGGCTCGCCAAGAAAAAGGTACTTCTTCATGACATGAAGAGTATCGAGACGCTGGCGCGCGTCAATATTTTCTGCGTCGATAAAACGGGTACCATCACCGATAACCAGATGGATGTCAGAGGCGTGTATCCGCTTCAGGAAATGACGGACGAAGAAGGTGTGGAGCGGCTGATCGGCGCTTATATCCAGCTGGTGCCGGATAACAACCAGACCATGGATGCCCTGCGGAATTATTTCAAGGATGCAGGCATTATGCAGGCAACGCATGTGCAGCCGTTCTCATCCAAGACCAAGTACAGCGCGGTCCAGACACTTGACTGTGAATACAGGCTCGGTGCGCCGGATTTCCTTCTGGAAGGATATTTGATCAACCGTTATGAGAATCAGATTGGCGAGTATGAGGATCAGGGACTCCGTGTCCTTACCTTTATCTGCATTCAGAATGGTGTGATTCAGCCGTTGGCCTTTATTACGATTGAAAACCATATCCGTGCGGATGCCATTGAGACCTTCCGTTACTTCCATGATCAGGATGTAGAAATCAAGGTCATCTCCGGTGATAACCCGCTGACGGTTTCCCGTATTGCAGAGCGGGCAGGCATTGAGAATGCGGATTGCTATATCAATGCCATGGAGCTGGATTCAAAGGATAAGATCCGCGATGCCGTGCAGAAATATACAGTCTTCGGCCGTGTAACGCCGGAGCAGAAGAAGATGATCATCGAGAGTCTGAAGGAGCAGGGCAATACCGTAGCCATGACGGGTGACGGTGTGAACGATATCCTCGCGATGAAGGATGCGGACTGCTCGATCGCAATGGGAAGCGGAAGTGAGGCGGCCATGCAGGCGGCGCAGGTCGTTCTTCTGGATTCCGACTTCTCCCACATGACAAGCATCGTTTCCGAGGGCCGGAAGGATATCAACAACATTGAGCGTTCGGCAACGCTTTTCCTGGTAAAAAATATTTTCTCGATTTTGCTCGGCCTTTTCTCAGTGATCTGGCTGAATGTATATCCCCTGAAGCCGGCGCAGGTCGGTCTGATCAGTGCGTTCAATATTGGTGTGCCGGCGTTCCTTCTGGCACTTGAATCCAATACCAAGCGGCAGGGTAAGAACTTCCTGAAGCGGATTCTTCTGAAGGCGCTACCGGCAGCCCTGACGGCTTTTGTAGTAATCGCGGCCATGGCGAAATTCGGAGAAGAGTTCAGTCTGAAAGAGGATGATGTGTCCGTTGCGGCAACCTACCTCTTTGCAATCGTGGGCTTCATGATCCTGATCTTTATCTCGCGGCCCATGAACAAGTACCGTTATGGAGTACTGGTGGTCTGCGTGATCGGCCTCCTTCTGACGAGTGTATTCTTCCGGACCCTGTTCTCCATCACGCCGATCGCCAAGCAGTGCTTTATGCTTTTGGCAATCTTTGCTATCTGTACGGAACCGTTCTTCCGGTATCTGACATGGATGGCGGAGCGGATCGACCAATCCTTCTACAAACGGAAGGAAAAGGCGGAGATCCGCAGGCGGATGCGTCGCGAAATCCAGAAAATCGATAACGCCCGGAAGGATGGGGAATTCTGATATTTACGCCCTCGGTGCGTTGACAGGAAGTAGTAATTTGGAGTAAACTAATGAGGCGATAGTATGATTATTATCATTTGGTAATATAAAGGGCGGTACGGCTTACCGCTTTTCGGTTACAACCGGGGAGGATAAGAAACATGGGACAGATTCCCGAATATGTAGAAGATTATTTAAGATTAATTGAAAACGCTATTCAGAAAAAGTATAACCTCAGCGCATCCGGAGCACATCAGGCGGTACAGGATTCGGCTGTGCGGAGCATCCTTTGCGGAGATAACGAGGCTATGCGTCAGTATCAGATGCACCAGGATCTGGATAAGACCGTCGATGACGTATTTAAGCAGTTCAAGAACAACCCCGGCGATCAGGCACCCCGGAAGGACAACCGATAAACTGCAAATCGGCTGAGGGGACACCCGCGAGCACTTCGCACAGAGTGCGAACCGGAATGTGTGATAGATCATAATGGTATTTTCTCAAATGGTATGAGGAATGAGGAGCGGAAATGGCTGAAGAAGTTTTTAACGCAGGAAATGCGGATATGGAGAATATTAAAACGGTGGAAGCCGGGGCTTACGGAGATGCGGCTGAAAATACGGATTCTGCCGATATGGTCGGCGGAGCTTCCGAGGAAGCAAAGAAGGCGGAAAAAAACGGCCCCAGAAAACCGGCGGATAAAACGCCGGAGGAGCTGATACCCGATGAGGACGGCATCATTCCTTTCGTAGATATGGATATGCTGATCTCGGACATTATTGATGCATTCCCGGATGCATCCTTGGTTTTCATGCGCTGCGGCATGTTCTGCATCACCTGCCCTGCATCCCAGATGGAAACGCTGGAGCAGGCCTGCATGGTGCACGGCATGGACCCGGAGGATGTTGTGAAGGTCCTGAACGACTATCTGACCGAACAGAAGCGCGTGGAGGAAGAATCCGTATCCGATGCGAAAGCAGAGGAATAAATAGACTTATTTATGCAAATTGTCCAGAAGAATTGTCTGGAATTCGTTCTATTTCGGCGTGGTGTATTTGACACCACGCCTTTATTTAGTGTATACTATAGACACTTATGGCTATTGAAAAAACACGCATATAGCCGTGGAAAGGACAGAGTAAAGCTATGTATGATCAGGTTTCCGGCAAACTGAATTTTGTGGAAAACGAAGCAAAGGTTCTTGACTTTTGGAATCAGGAAAAGATTTTCGAAAAGAGCATAGATGAGAAGAAGGATCTGCCCACCTATACCTTTTACGACGGACCGCCGACCGCGAACGGCAAGCCCCACATCGGGCATGTTCTGACGCGTGTCATTAAGGATATGATTCCCCGTTACCAGACCATGAAGGGACATAAGATCATCCGTAAGGCCGGCTGGGATACCCACGGTCTTCCGGTCGAGCTTGAGGTCGAGAAGGAAATCGGTATCGACGGCAAGGAGCAGATTGAGGAATACGGCATCGAGCCCTTCATCAAGAAGTGCAAGGAATCCGTTTGGAAGTATAAGGGCATGTGGGAGCAGTTCTCCGGCAAGGTCGGTTTCTGGGCGGATATGGATGATCCGTATGTAACCTATCATAATGATTATATTGAGTCCGAATGGTGGGCCCTCTCAAAGATCTGGGATATGGGTCTTTTGTACAAGGGCTTTAAGGTTGTTCCCTATTGCCCGCGGTGCGGTACCCCGCTTTCCTCCCATGAGGTTGCCCAGGGATACAAGTCCGTAAAGGAGCGGTCTGCAATCGTCCGCTTCAAGGCAAAGGTAGCTGAGGGCGAAGAGCAGTACTACTTCCTGGCATGGACCACCACACCCTGGACACTGCCTTCCAACCTGGCACTCTGCGTGAATCCGGAGGAAAGCTACAGCAAGGTAAAGGCTTGCGACGGCTACACCTATATCATGGCAGATGCTCTGCTGGATACCGTTCTGGGTCCTCTCGCATCCGAGAAGGTAAAGAACGATGCCGGCGAGACAGTGAATAAGTACGATACAGCGGCTACGGACGGCAAAGCATATGTGAAGCTGGAATCCTACAAGGGAATCGACCTGGAGGGCCGCGAGTATGAAGCACTTTATGAGGCAGCTTCCGCGAGTGCGGCAAAGCAGCATAAGAAAGCGCATTATATTGTTGCGGATGACTATGTAACCATGACCGACGGTACCGGTATCGTTCACATCGCACCGGCCTTCGGTGAGGATGACGGACGTGTCGGCCGGAAATACGATCTGCCCTTCGTACAGTTCGTGGAGGCAGATGGTACCATGTCCGCAGCAACTCCGTTCGCAGGTCTCTTTGTAAAGGATGCGGATCCGAAGGTACTTGTGGATCTGGATTCCCGGAAACTGCTTTTCGCAGCACCGAAATTCGAGCATGATTATCCGTTCTGCTGGAGATGCGATACACCGCTCATCTACTATGCACGCGAATCCTGGTTCATCAAGATGACCGAGATGAGCGAGAAGATGGTTAAGAATAACAATACGGTCAACTGGATTCCCGAGGGAATCGGCAAGGGCCGGTTTGGCGAGTGGCTGAAGAATGTTCAGGACTGGGGTCTTTCCCGTGACCGTTACTGGGGAACACCGCTCAACGTCTGGGAGTGCCCGGACTGCGGCAAGCGTGAGGCAGTAGGCTCGATCGCAGAGCTGCAGGAAAAAGGTAAGATGATTGACGGAAGCGCAGTTCCCGCGGATATCGAGCTGCACCGTCCGTATGTGGATCAGGTAGAACTCACCTGCCCCGATTGCGGAAAGAAGATGCACCGTGTACCGGAGGTTATCGACTGCTGGTTCGATTCCGGTGCCATGCCGTTCGCACAGTGGCATTATCCGTTCGAGAATAAAGAAATCTTTGATGATAACTACCCTGCGGATTTCATTTCCGAGGCGGTGGATCAGACCCGTGGATGGTTCTATTCTCTGATGGCCATCTCCACGCTGCTCTTTGACAAGGCTCCTTATAAGAACGTTATCGTTCTGGGACATGTACAGGATAAAGACGGCCAGAAGATGAGTAAGTCCAAGGGCAATGCGGTTGATCCGATGGAGGCATTGGAGAAGTACGGCGCGGATGCCATCCGCTGGTATTTCTACACCAATTCCCAACCGTGGCTGCCGAACCGCTTCCATGAGGATGCCGTGCTCGAGGGCCAGAGAAAGTTCATGGGAACGCTCTGGAACACCTATGCGTTCTATGTACTCTATGCGGAGATCGATCAGTTCGATCCCACGAAGTACAGCCTGGATTACGACAAACTGACGGTGATGGATAAGTGGATCCTGTCCCGCCTCAATACGGCGGTAAAGGCTGTGGATGAAAATCTGGGCAGCTACAAGATTCCGGAGGCTGCCAAGGCACTTTCCGATTTTGTCGATGAGCTTTCCAACTGGTATGTCCGCCGTGGCAGAGAGCGTTATTGGGCAAAGGGCATGGAGCAGGATAAGGTGAATGCTTACATGACACTTTATACCGCACTTACGACCATTGTGAAGGCCGCAAGCCCCATGGTACCGTTCATCACGGAAAACATTTACCAGAACATTGTCCGTAAAGTGGATCAAAGTGCGCCGGAGAGCGTTCATCTCTGCGACTTCCCGGCTGTGAATGAGGCGTGGATCGATACAGAGCTGGAGCAGTCCATGGAAGAGGTTCTGAAGATCAAGACCCTGGGCGGCGCTGCCAGAAATGCGGCAAACATTAAGAACCGTCAGCCGGTGGCAAACCTTTATATCAAGGCGGATAAGCAGCTCAGCAGCTTCTTCACGGATATCATCCGCGATGAGCTGAACATCAAGAATGTTGCGTTTAAGGATGATATTTCCGAATTCTCTGCATATTCGTTCAAGCCGCAGCTGAAGACGGTTGGTCCGAAGTACGGAAAACTGGTCGGTGCCATCCGCACTTATCTGGCGGAGATCACGGACAGCCGTGCGGTGATGCAGGAGCTCGCGGAAAAGGGCAGCCTGACCTTTACGGTTCAGGATACCGAGGTCAGCCTGACAAAGGATGATCTTCTGATCGAGGCGGCCGAGAGCACCGATTATCAGACCGAGGGTGACGATAAGGTGACCGTTGTTCTGGATAAGCAGCTGACACCGGAGCTGATCGAAGAGGGTTATGTCCGCGAGATCATCTCCAAGGTTCAGTCCATGCGGAAGGAAGCGGATTTTGCCGTTACCGATCATATTACCCTGTATATGGATAATAACGATAAACTGGCTGAAATCGTAGTCCGGAATGATGAAAAGGTGATGACAGCCGTTCTGGCCGATCACATCATCATGGGCGAGATGAAGGGATTCACCCGCGAATGGAATATCAATGGCGAGACCGTAACCATCGGTGTAGCCAGATAATTATATATAAACGGGTGCCTTCGAAATGCGAACGGGTGCCCGGCTAAAATGAGACAAAAAAGAAGGGAGAACGAGTCATGAAAATTGCGGAGTTCGATAAGGAAAGCTTTAAGAAGCAGGTCGCTTCCGATGTAAAAAGGCTTTACCGCAAAACGTTGGATGAGGCAACACCGCAGCAGATCTATCAGGCGGTGAGCTATGTTGTGAAGGAAGATGTAATCGACCGTTGGATTGCTACCCACAAGGTATATAAGGAGCAGAATGTGAAGAAGGTTTATTACCTTTCCATGGAGTTCCTGATGGGCCGTCAGCTGGGCAACAACCTGATCAATCTGGGTTATTACAACGAGATCAAGGAAGCCCTGACCGAGATGGGTCTGGACATCAACTTTATTGAGGACCAGGAGAGGGATCCTGCTCTTGGAAACGGTGGTCTGGGACGGCTTGCAGCCTGCTTCCTGGATTCTCTTTCCACACTGGGTTACCCGGCATACGGCTGCGGTATCCGGTATAAGTACGGTATGTTCAAGCAGGCCATTGTGGACGGCGCCCAGCTGGAGGAGCCGGATGACTGGCTTAAGAACGGTTTCCCGTTTGAGGTAAAGCGGCCGGAATATGCCTGTGAGGTTAAGTTCGGCGGCTATGTACGCGTAGAAAATAAGGATGGCCGGAACCAGTTCGTACAGGAAGGCTATCAGTCTGTACGTGCAATCCCCTATGATATGCCGGTTGTCGGTTATGGCAACAATGTTGTTAACACGCTCAGAATGTGGGATGCGGAGGCTGTTCAGGAGTTCAACCTGAATTCCTTCGACAAGGGCGAGTATGAGAAGGCTGTTGAGCAGGCAAACCTGGCCAAGACCATCTGTGAGGTTCTTTATCCGAACGATAATCATTATTCCGGAAAAGAGCTTCGTCTGAAGCAGCAGTATTTCTTCGTTTCCGCTTCTCTGCAGACTGCAATCAAGAAGTTCAAGGAGAACAATAAAAAGCTCACCGATCTGCCGAAGAAGGTGACCTTCCAGATGAACGATACCCATCCGACCTTGACTGTGCCTGAGCTGATGCGTATCCTGATGGATGAGGAAGGTCTGGAGTGGGATGATGCATGGGCAATCACAACAAAGTGCTGTGCATATACCAACCACACCATCATGGCTGAGGCGCTTGAAAAGTGGCCTATCGAGCTCTTCTCCCGCCTGCTTCCCCGTGTATATCAGATCGTGGAAGAAATCCACCGCCGCTTTGTTCAGAAGATCTCCGAGATGTATCCCGGCGATCAGGAGAAGATCCGCAGCATGGCCATTCTGTACGATGGACAGGTGAAGATGGCGCATCTTGCGATCGCAGGCTCCTACTCTGTGAACGGTGTAGCAAGACTGCACACCGAAATCCTGAAGAAGAGAGAGCTGAAGGATTTCTACGAGATGAATCCGAAGCAGTTTAACAACAAGACCAACGGTATTACCCAGCGTCGGTTTGTCCTGCACGGCAATCCGCTTCTGGCAAACTGGCTGAATGAGAAGATCGGCGATGGGTGGATCACGGATCTTTCCCAGCTCAGCAAGCTGAAGACCTTTGTGGATGATAAGAAGTACCAGCAGGAGTTCATGAACATCAAGTATCAGAACAAACTCCGTCTGGCAAAATATATCAAGGAGCATAACGGTATTGATGTGGATCCCCGGTCCATCTTCGATGTTCAGGTAAAGCGTCTGCATGAATACAAGCGCCAGCTGCTGAACATCCTGCATGTCATGCATCTTTACAGCGAGCTGAAGGAAAATCCGCAGTTCGATATGTATCCGAGAACCTTCATCTTTGGTGCAAAGGCAGCTGCAGGCTATAAGAGTGCCAAGCTGATCATCAAGCTGATCAATTCCGTAGCGGATGTTGTCAACAACGATGCAACGATCAAAGGAAAAATCAAGGTTGTCTTCATTGAGGATTACCGTGTATCCAACGGCGAGATCATCTTTGCGGCAGCTGATGTTTCCGAGCAGATCTCCACGGCCAGCCGTGAGGCTTCCGGTACCGGTAACATGAAGTTCATGGTAAACGGTGCGCCGACGATCGGTACCATGGATGGTGCGAATGTCGAGATCGTTGAAGAGGTTGGCGCTGAGAACGCATTCATCTTCGGTCTTTCCGCAGATGAGGTTATGAAGTACGAAAAGGATGGCGGCTACAATCCGTGGGATGTTGTCAATAACAACCAGAATGTTCGCCGCGTTCTGATGCAGCTGATCAACGGTACCTACAATGAGGATACGGAGCTCTTCCGTGATCTGTACGATTCTCTGACACAGAAGGATGTTTACTTCACGCTGAAGGATTTCGATTCTTACGCAGATGCTCAGCGCCGTGTGGACGAGGCTTACCGCGATGAGGAAGGCTGGGCAAGAATGGCGATGATGAACACGGCCTGCGCAGGCAAGTTCTCATCAGACAGAACGATCGAGGAATATGTAAAGGATATCTGGAAACTGAAGAAGGTTTCTGTAGAGCTGTAAATTTAGAAAAGAGACGGTTCTCTTTGACACAATTGAGATATGTTAAAGGCAGTTGAGGACTTAAGAACCTGTTCGGGACATCGCTCTCGCTCGACCACGGGCTACCCCTAGCGGTACTAAGCTCTCGCTTCGCACACGCCAGCGTGTGTTCGCGAATCGCTAAGTACCGAGACCCGTGACGGTCCCTCACAGGCTCTTATGTCCTTCCTGCCGGTTAATATGTTGAAGTGTCAAAGAGAACCGTCTCTTGCTAACTAAGCGAATAATTGTTTATACTGTATTAAATTATATATGAAGGTAGAAATAAGAAACCTTCGTTGTTCATTGACCATGTATTTAATTTTCAGGGGAATATGTTGAAGAGTGATACAAGGAGAAAAGTGAGGTTTGTCGTTTCGCTTACGCTTGCGATCCTGAATGGTCTTGCTGCGGCGTTCTGCATCGTGGGCTGTGTCGGCTTTCTGAAGGATGGGGACGATATGGCGAGCTTCGCTTTTGTGTGCGCGCTTTACACAATCTGGGCCACGGTAATCTGGTGCTTCGAACTCCATCGGACAAGGCTCGGGAAGCACTATGTCATCCTCAGCGGCATCATGATGGCTTTTTGGGCATTGATCTTTATGCTTGGGTTTGTTTACATTGTGCTGGATATTCCGGGGGCGTCAGGCTTTTTCTTTGTTCTTGCTTTTTTGACACTCGGCATTATCCTTGCCGCCTGGTTTGGATTTGCCAAGTATCCGGACAGAAAACAGCTTATGCAGGAGAGAGGCTGGGGCATCCCGGACTTAGGCAGCTTGCCGTTCCAACCGAATCATGCGGCAGGGTATAACAGTATGCGAAATCCGGTCAGGCAGAGCCCTGCCGTGGGGCAGCGTACGAATGTCGGACCGGGAGCTTATCCCGGGGCACCTATGCAGGCGGGCGGTATGCCGATGTACGGCAGCTTCCTTCCGGAAATGGTAAATGTCGGAACGGTCCACTGGGATGCGGCCTCTGCGGATATTCCTGTTTTTGCGGAGCCCGGCATCGACCCAACGTATATTAAGCAGTGTGCGGAGCATCTGGCAGGTCTTAATCATGCGAAGCTGCATGAGCTGGCACAGAGAATCTATAGCGATATGCACGTGGCGGAATATGAGCGGATGATCGGAACAAGAGAGATTTCGCAGGATCCGCTGTCCGTGATCTATCTTTCCTGCCCCGATAGGATGAACATCTTTCGGCCGTCCGGACCGGAGCCGGCCTATACGGTCGGCGGAGAACCTATCTTCCAGCATGATTTCGGTATGGCCTGGCGAATCCGCGGAAATACGATCCTGCAGGTCGGCTATCGAAACGAAGTTGAATATCTTTCCCCTTGGGGATGAAAAAAGTACCGGGGCTGCTACAGCAGCACCGGTACTTCGCTTATATTGTAATACATGAGGCATTCTACGATGGCCTTGTCGATCCGCTCGCCGGGAATGGCGGGGAGGACGGCCGGCGGACAGAAGGATGCCGGACGGGCCAGAATGCGGCCTTCGGATTCGCTCGTGGGAACGACGGTGAAGGGACGGCGAACGGCTTCCTGAAGCGTGTAGACGCGCTCAGGGAGGCGGCAGTCCCCGCGGGTCGGAAGCGCCATGGCTCTGTGGATGCGGGCGCGTTCCTTATCGGTATCGGTTTCCATCTGAACGATCTTTTTGATCTCCGGCAGGAAATCACTGAGCCGCTTAAAATCTTCAGCCGTGTTTCCGGGTGTGATCATCAGAACGAGGAAATCCGGATCGGCATATTCGGCGTACATTTTGTTTGCCCGGAAAAGTCCGGCCAGCTCCGGTCCATGTCCGGGTACCGAGAAGGAAATGCGGAGCGGCTCTTCACCGTAGAGCGGAATCTCCATCTCCCTGCATTTTTCACGGATTTCATCAACGGCGCGGCAGCAGTCCGCCATATCGGTATAAATGTCTTTTTCAAAGTAGCAGTTCAGCAGATCCAGCGACTCAAGCATGAGCCAGGACGGACTGGAGGATCCCCAGAGGGAAAGTGCCTCGCGGACGGTCGCATCCGAGAAGGACGGCGCATTTTTGGAGACATGGAGATAGGCAGTACCTGTCAGTGCGGGAAGTGTCTTATGGGCAGAATTGCAGACGAGGTCGGCGCCCAGAGAAAGCGGATGCAGATCGGTCGGCGTAAACTTCAGGTATGCGCCATGGGCGTTGTCTACGAGAAGAAGAGCGCCCTCGCTGTGGCAGACCTTGGCAAGGCCGGCAATATCCGCCATATTGCCCAGGTAGTCCGGGCTGGTGA
>CACYDN010000193.1 GCA_902773185.1 uncultured Lachnospiraceae bacterium
AAGCAGGAAAGCCGCCGGAATCCGGCGGCTTTCTTACAATATTATTCTTTGCTGCTCTTATAGTTATCGGAGATTGTATGTGTCGCTTTGTATTCATTGATCCTTGCCTGAATACGCTCTGTGGGATCCAGAAGATCGCTGATGGAAGCGTCATGGTTCAGGTGGTCAATGAGGATGGCGATATACTTGGTCAGGTCTGCGGATTTGTACCAGGAGCGCTCATAGAGCTCCGGAGACTGGTGGGTCACATTGGTGGTGATGACCATGTCAACCTCACCGTTTGCGTAGGCCTTATCAAATACATCCAGACCTGCGGTAAACAGACCGAAGGTTGCGCAGCAGAAGACTCTCTTTGCTTTGCGGCGTTTCAGCTCACGGGCAACATCCAGCATGCTCTCGCCGGAGGCAATCATGTCATCGATGATGATCACATCCTTGCCTTCTACGGAATCGCCCAGGAACTCATGTGCGACGATCGGGTTTTTGCCGTTCACGATGCGGGAGTAATCGCGGCGTTTATAGAACATGCCGACGTCCACACCGAAGTGGTTGGCAAAGTAGATGGCACGGTGCATGGCACCCTCATCCGGAGAGATGACCATCATATGCTCATTGTCAAGGGAAAGATCCGGAACGGCGCGCAGCAGGCATTTGATGAACTGATAGGTCGGCATCAGGCTTTCAAAGCCGCTCTGCGGGATTGCGTTCTGTACACGGGGATCGTGGGCATCAAAGGTGATGATGTTGGAAACGCCCATGGCAACCAGCTCCTGCAGGGCAATGGCGCAGTCCAGAGATTCCCGTTTGCTTCTTTTGTGCTGGCGGCTTTCATACAGGAAAGGCATGATGACGTTGATCCGGCGGGCTTTTCCGGCGGAAGCGGCGATGATACGCTTCAGGTCGGCATAATAGTCATCCGGAGACATGGGCACCATACGGCCGCCCAGATTGTATTCAATACTGGAATTCATGACATCCACTAGGATGTAAAGATCGGTTCCGCGGACGGAGCTCCTAAGCATACCCTTGGCTTCGCCGGAAGCGAAACGGGGGCAGTCAGCATCCAAAAGGTAGGTGTCCTTCTCATAACCGGTTACGATAGGGGTATCGGAACGGAGCATGTCCCGCTCCTTACGCCAACGGACTATGTATTTGTCGATGTCGGCGCCCATTTTCTCACAGCTGTTCATGGCAATGATGCCAAGGCTTCCGAAGGGGACGGTGATGAGTTTACTTTGATCTGGCATGAATATATCCTCCATAATGTGCGGGGTTGAAAGTTACATATCAGAACGGGCGGTTTAAAGCCCGGACTTTGCGGGTTATCCGTTTCGAAGTTGGGACAGATCATTCTTGATCGGTGGTTTTCCGCCCCGTAAGCATGGCTTTCCTTCTGGCATACCGGATATTGGCACCGTAGAGATACATGAGCTTGTAGTGCTCAATGATCCGTGATAAAACTCGCTCTGTGTAGCGGTCGGAGATGCCCGGCAGATCCAGATTGGTGGAAATGATCGTGGACCTTTGGTCCAGCATCCGCTGGTTGATGACCTCGAATACAACAGAACGGACGAATTCACTCAGGGTTTCCGTGCCCAGATCATCCAGGATCAGAAGATCGGCGTTGTACACAAATTCCCGGAGCTCATTGTATTCCCCATCCTCGCTGTCGCGGCGGGGCCGGAACACGTCCCGGAAAAGGGAATTGGCCGTGAGATACAGAACGGAATGACCGCTTGCAAGAATCTCGCGCGCGATGCAGTTGGAAAGGAAGGTTTTTCCCAGACCTGTCTCTCCGTATATGAGAAGGTTTTCCTTCTTGGTATCAAAATCCCGGACAAAATCCTTTGCCCAGCCCAGAATTCGAATGATGTTGTCGTAGGCCGAAGGCTTTCCTTCCGGATGCGGCATTTCTTTATAGAAATCCGCTTGGAACCGGTCAAAGCTGTCGGTTGGATGGAGGGCGAGCCCGGACTGCCGCGTAAGATGATCGATCTTCATCTGTTTGACACAGGTGCAGGGCTGACCGTCTATAACGCCTTCGTCTTTGCATTTACTGCAGGTATACTGAAGCTCCAGATAATCCGCGGGATATCCGTTTTCCGTAAGGAGTCTTTTGATTTCTGCCTGCAGGCTATTCCGTTCGGCGGAGGAGTCGGTTTTCCGGCCTTCCAGAGTGGCGCGTGCATCACCCAGCGCCAGAAGCCGGAACTTCTCTTCACATTCCCAAACGGCCGGTATCTTTTCATATATTTCCTGCTGCCGCCGGGCCTGC
>CACYDN010000194.1 GCA_902773185.1 uncultured Lachnospiraceae bacterium
AAGATGGAAAAGATCCTGACTGGATGCCAGGTATCTCACCCAAAACTTATTGTAGTAGTAGGGGGATTAAATCCTCCCTACTCGATTAGAAGACTCCGGAATGGCCATTTGGAGCGCTTCCGGCCTGAACGGCAGATCCGTCGGCGCATCCCGCAAACCGGAACATCTGCGATAATCAATAGTTATCACAGATGACAATCAGGATATCATTTATTTTTTTTCGAGTTGCTGTTACAATGACACTTAATTTCCGGTAATAAGTTTTGTTTATAGAAACCGCGAAGGAGCGGGGAAAGGAAAAAACATGACCATTTTGCAGTTAAAATACCTTGTAGAGGTGGCCGGTGCGCCATCCATGCGGGAGGCGGCCAGAAAACTATATGTGTCGCAGCCTGCGCTTTCCACATCCATCCGGGAGCTTGAGGAGGAAGTGGGATTCCGGATTTTTGACCGCAACAACAGGGGAATCACGCTGACACCCAAGGGACTGGAGTTTCTTTCCTATGCCAAGAAGGCAATCAATCAGTATGAGGTACTGGAAAACCGGTATCTGAAGCAGGATGAGGAACGGCGGGTATTTTCTGTCAGCATGCAGCACTATGTATTTGCCGTGCATGCCTTTATGGAAACAATCCGGACCCGGATGGACTCCACCTATGCATATGCCGTAAATGAAACCAAAACCAACAAGGTTCTGGAGCATGTAAGGGATATGGTGAGTGAGGTCGGTGTTCTGGCTTATTCACATTCCACGGAGGATATGATCCGGAGGCTCCTGAAGGAGTATCAGTTGGAATTTCATCCGCTGATGAAGCGGGATACATATATCTATATTTCCAAAAATCATCCTCTGGCGGACCGGAAGGAGCTGTCGCTGGAGGACCTGAAGGATTACCCCTGCGTGACCTTCGGCCAGGAAAGCCAGACGGAGCATTACCTGAGTGAGGAGCCCCTCAGTGAGTATAATTATGAAAAGGTGATCCGGACGAATGACAGGGCGACCTCGGTGGAGGTCATCGTGGGGCTTCAGGGTTATTCCATCGGTACCGGTATCATGGCGGAAAGTAAGGCAATCGCGGATGAGATCCGGACCATCAAGCTGAAGGAGGAGGATACTCTGACGATCGGATATATTGTCCGGAAGGGCCGGCAGCTGAGTGAGATCGGGGAGGCCTATGTTGAGGAACTGAACAGATATAAGGAAGAACTGTGACATTTACCAAAGCCAATACCAGATGATGGACGCGGTATTTCGGCTAAAGGATAGAGAATAGTAGGGCCGGCTTATCCGGTGACAGAATAATAAATAGGGAGGAGGAAAATGGGACGCTATCTGGAAAAATTTGACCGGGTGATCGACCGGAAAAATACAGGAAGCCTGAAATATGACTTCGGACCCATCCGGAAGGGGAGAGGCGATCTTCTTCCGCTCTGGGTCGCGGATATGGATTTTGCGGTGCCGGATGAGGTGACACAGGCCATTATGGAAAGAACGGAGCACGGGATCTTCGGCTATACGGAGCCGGATGCTTCCTATCTGGAGGCTCTGGCGGACTGGTACAGGGTGCAGCATGGCTGGGAGATATGTCAGGAGTGGAATACGGTTACGCCGGGTGTGGTTTATGCGATCGCCGTTGCCGTCCGTGCGCTGACGGAGCCGGGGGATTCCGTGCTGATCCAGCAGCCCGTTTACTATCCCTTCAGTGAGGTGATCCGGGATAACGGAAGAAAGCTTGTGAATAACGAGCTTATCCTTGCCGGAGGAAGGTATGTCGTGGATCTGGAGGATTTTGAGAAAAAGATTACGGATAACCATGTGAAGCTTTTTTTGCTTTGCAGTCCGCATAATCCCGTGGGGCGGGTGTGGACGAGGGAGGAGCTTCTGGCCATGGGTGACATCTGCAGAAAGCATGGGGTAACGGTTTTTTCGGATGAGATCCATGCGGATTTTGT
Source organism: uncultured Lachnospiraceae bacterium (assembly GCA_902773185.1). GTDB lineage: Bacteria > Bacillota > Clostridia > Lachnospirales > Lachnospiraceae > Eubacterium_Q. Next base: position 1,954 of record CACYDN010000194.1, read on the forward strand.
TTACCGGGGGAGGAAGCATATTCCCTTTGCTTCCCTTGGGGAGGAGTATGCGGATATATGCATTACGGGAACCTCCGCCAGCAAAACCTTTAATCTGGCTGGACTGCAGGTTTCGAACATTCTGATCGCGAACCCGGGGCTGAGACGGACTTTCCGGAAGGAAAACGGGGCGGGGGGCTACAGTCAGGCGAACACCCTGGGCCTTGCGGCCACCGGGGCGGCATACCGGTACGGCCATGAGTGGCATGAGGACCTTCTGACCTACCTGGAGGGGAACCTTGCCTATATCCGGGACTATCTTGCGGAACATATTCCGGACATCCGGCTGGTGGAGCCGGAGGGAACCTATCTCATCTGGCTGGATTGCACGGAGTTATTTGATACCGGAAAGGAACTGAAGGCCTTTTTTGAGGATGAGGCTCACATCTGGGGAGATGAGGGAGCCATTTTCGGGGAGGCTTCCGCGCAATTTGAGCGGCTGAATATTGCTGCGCCGCGAAGGGTGATCCGGCAGGCCATGAAGCAGATTGATGAAGCACTGCAGGCGCGGAGATGACGGCCGGTGAAGGAATGCCGCGGGAAAAATCCGGGTGACGGCCGGTGAAGGAATGCTGCGGAAAAACAGCTGAAAAAAGGATGGACAAAGTCATGAATTACGACAGTATTGAAACAAAGTGTATACATCTGACAGATATGGAGGAGGAGCAGAAGGAGAGGGACCGTATTTACGGCGCTGTAAGCTTTCCCATCTTCCAGTCTGCCACTTTTTCCCATAAGGATATCGGGGTCACCACCGGATATGATTATTCCCGGCAGACAAATCCCACCAGGCATTATCTTGAGCGGACTATTGCCTGCCTGGAAAACGGAGTGGATGCGATTGCCTTTTCCAGCGGGATGGCGGCCATCGCAGCTGTTTTTGAATTGTTCCGGCCCGGAGACCATTTCATTACGGAGGCGGATCTCTATGGCGGCTCTGTCCGCCTGTTTAATACCATCGGCAAAAAGAACGGGCTTCAGTTTACCAATATCAGCGTGACAAGGGAAGGCCTGGAAGCATCACTGACGGAAAGGACAAAGGCAGTCTATGTGGAAACGCCGACCAATCCCATGATGCGGGTCATTGACCTTCGGGAGACTGCGGAATTCTGCCATCGGCACGGCCTCCTTCTGATCGTGGATAATACTTTTCTGACACCCTATCTGCAGAATCCGCTGGATCTGGGGGCGGATATTGTCGTTCACAGCGGGACGAAGTATATCAGCGGGCATAACGATGTTCTGGCCGGCTTTGTCATTACGGCGGATAAGGAGCTGGGAAAGTCCATCCATACCATTGCCACCACAACGGGAGCTGCCCTTGCGCCCTTTGATGCCTGGCTCGTGCTTCGGGGAGTAAAGACGCTGGCCGTCCGTGTCGACAGGGCTTCCGAAAATACGGCAAAAATAGCAGCCTGGCTGAAAAAACAGGAGGATGTGGAAGCGGTATTTTTTGCGGGCGATCCGGAAAATCCGGGTTATCAGATCATGAAAAAACAGGCCAGGGGTTTCGGGGCCATGATCAGCTTCAACATGAAGAGTGAGGAGCAGGCAAGGAATATGCTGCGAAATGTGCGGCTTATCCAGTTTGCGGAGAGTCTCGGCGGCGTGGAAACGCTTATCACCTATCCGGTTACCCAGACCCACGCCGAGGTTCCGGAGGAAATCCGGCAGAAGACCGGACTCAGTGCCAGGCTGCTCAGGCTTTCCGTGGGAATCGAAAATGTGGAGGATCTGATCAGGGATCTGGAGCAGGCCATGATCCGGAGCAGAGTATGACCATGCCCGGTGCGTCGCATGACCCTGACAGGTCCCGCATGAACAGTGATGAGACTGCCTCTTGAACGGGGCAGTTTTTTTAGTTCGGAGAGCTGCCGGATACCGGCATACTGTGTGAAACAGGGCGCCGGTGAAATAAAAGCGTGATCCGTGAAGGAGCGGCTCCCCGGAAAATACCGTGATAACATGAAATAAACCGCGATAGATTTTCCTTATGACCAGATACAAGCTTTTCCGTATTAGACAGTGAATGAATCGTTTGCTATAGTTTTCAATCATCACACGACAGCGAAAAGGAGATGGATCATGAAGCTGTTTCATAAGAACGGAGGTGCAGGACGATGTTGCGGATAGAAGAACCGTATCAGATCAAAAATGTAAAATTTCGGAACAGGATCGTCATGGCGCCCATGTGTCCCTTCGGCGTTGAATCGGGGGAGGAGAATTCTCTGGGAGAAGAAATACTCCGGTACTATGAGCGGAGACTGAAATCGCCTCTGGGGCTTCTGATCACCCAGGCCTTTTCCGTAAAGGAATTAGATGTGGGACTGAGGAACTTCGGATTGTCGAATGAAAGGCAGGTACAGGATCTGGCAAAGCTTGCGGATCTGGCCCATGCAAACGGGACGAGGATCATCGCCCAGATCGCTTATCCGTCGGGCGGACATCACCGGCACGATACCATCGATTTCTGGAGGCAGGATGAACTGCAGGAAATCGAAGACCTGTTCGTCAGATCGGCAGAGAATGCAAAGAAAGCAGGCTGTGACGGCGTAGAGCTTCACGGCGCGAACATGTTTTTCCTGAATCTCTTCAGCTCACCCATTACCAATCACCGGATCGATGAATTCGGCGGCGACATACACGGAAGGCTGCATCTGGCAGAAAGAATTATCCGGCGTATCCGGGAATTCGCGGATGACAGCTTCCTGATCGGCTACCGGATGGGCTGGAACAGGGATCTGGAAACGGATATCGAAACGGCTGAGGAACTGGAAAAACTGGGTATTGACCTTTTCCACATTTCCTACGGGATCCGGGAGGCGGACAGATACATGCCGAAGGAGTATCCGCCGTATGTATGTTATCCGGGAACGACACGGGAGAAACAGATCGGCCCTGCCGGTTTCGATTATAACGATGTGGTATATACCGGAAAGGAAATCCATAAGCATATACAGGTGCCGGTCATTCTGGTGGATGAGATCTGGACAATCGAAAGAGGGGAGGAGCTTCTCCGTGAGGAGGCCGGTGAGTTTATCGCCTACGGAAGACCCTTCCTGGGAGATCCCCTGTTTACCGAAAGGGGTCTAAGGGATCCGGCCTACAAGAGCTGTTTCCGGTGTAAGGAATGTGCATGGTTCTATGACTGCAGCAGGTGTCCGAAGCTGAAGGAAAGAGGATATCTGTAGAACACGGAAACCCGGGACGGATAA
>CACYDN010000195.1 GCA_902773185.1 uncultured Lachnospiraceae bacterium
CATTATATAGCCCATACACAGTATGTCAAGCAGAAACGTGCGCCGCCGGGCGCACTTTTCCATAAATCACATAATCTCATTTGTTCTGGCGAAATGTGTCTCAAAAGGCACACTTCCTACGCCGTCCGGCGGATGGTATCGGGATAGGCAACCACGATGATGTCATCCATGGTCACGCCGAACACCTCCGCGAGTACGACCAGATTGTCGATGGTCGGGAGTGAAATCCCGCGCTGCCACTTGTAGATGGCCTGCGGGGTTGCAAACCCAAACACATCCTGCAGGTCTGCCACTGTGAGACCCGCTCTTTTACGCAGTACGGCAATGTTTCTGCCCGTACCAGCCAAATCAATCATCGGAATCATATTCATATTCTCCTCCTTTTTTCCTGCTTCGGAGAGGAGTCTACTCGCCTTCATTTCGATTCCGTTTCGCCTCATCCCGATCTGCGGCGCGGCTTTTGGCGCTGCAATTTCGGTAAGAAGCAAGCATTTATGAATCGTTATACTCGTGCTTCGCACGGGAATATTCCGGCAGAATAAGACTACTGGTGCGGCACCAGCAGATCTGTTCCGCCGGTTCTCGCACTACTCGGAAGCTTTAAAGTTGTAAATTGGTTTCAGCACCTCGATCACATCCACAGATTCCCGGATGACATCAATGATGTCAGCGAGAGATTTGTAAGCCATTGGTGCTTCGTCTAACGTGTTTTCATTGATGGATGTCGTATAAACACCCTTCATCATTTCCTGATACTCATCCATGGAAAGCGTATTCTTTGCCACGGTACGTGACATGAGCCTGCCCGCTCCATGCGGCGCGGAAAAGTTCCAGTCCGGATTGCCCTTTCCGACAGCCAGGACGCTGCCGTCCCGCATATTAATCGGAATCAACACCTTCTCGCCCTTATGGGCAGCAATCGAACCCTTCCGTAAGATCATTTCCTCCGTATCAATGTAATTGTGGATGGTATGGAACGCTTCGCCCGGTGTGATGCCGACCATCCCGAGGATGATTTCCGCCATCTTTTCCCGGTTACGTCTTGCGAAACGCTGGCAGATTTCCACATCATGCAGATAATCCTCAAAATATGTACCGTAGAGGTAGCAGAGGTCATCCGGTATGAGGCATTCTCTCCGCTCCCATTTCAGTTCCTTCAGCGCATTCTGAATTTCGGACCGTCTTCCGGCCGCCTTATATTCTGCGATCAAAGCGTCGCGCGCGGCAAAGTACTCCTCCTTACCGGAATGCAGCTCCACGGCGAGTGCCTGATAATATTCCGCGACCTGTTTTCCCAGATTCCGGCTTCCGGAATGAATGACAAGATACCTTGTTCCATCCGCTGCCTCATCAATTTCGATAAAGTGATTTCCTCCGCCGAGCGTACCCAGACTCCGCTCGATATACCGTGCATCTTTCAGTGCCCGGTAACTCTTCAGCTCTGTCAGGTCAAAACGTTCCTGACGTCCCTCCCAGACATGCATGCCTGACGGGATGCTGTGGCAGGCCTCATCGAAACGCTCCAGATCGATGTCCGCCTTACCGATGTTCACGGTATACATGCCGCAGCCGATATCCACACCAACGATATTCGGCACAGCTTTGTCGATGATCGTCATGGTCGTACCAATGGTGCAGCCCTTTCCGGCATGCACATCCGGCATGATACGGATTTGGCTACCCTCGGTGAACTCATAATCACACATCCGGCGGATCTGTTCGATGGCCGCATCCTCCACGACCGTCGCATAGCAGATTGCTGTATTTATTTTTCCCTTAATCTCAAACATCTTTCATTCGTCTCCATCTAATATAGGTTGTCCGATTCCGTAGTTCAGAAGCAAACTTACACCACGGATTCCGACTCATCGCCCGTTAAAAAAGCCGCTTACCTTTTGCGGGATAAGCGGCGGATCATTTCATGGTCATTCCGAAAACAGTCTATTCCTTTCTCTGTTTTCCTCCATAAATAAACCTATTCTCGCTTATCCGAACTGTACGCGCCAAACCCACGCCCTGGCCGATTGATTCCGACAGTGCGTTCCAAAGCTCACGATATTCACTTCTACTGAGTTTATTTGCGAACATTTCTTCTTCCTTTCCGGGAAAATGCATTTCAGAGAATACGTTCTCCCCAGTTTTCTGCGTACCATTCATAGGAACCCCCTAATCCGGTACACTACTATAACATAGCACACTTTTTGACACTTGTCATTATACCGCTGGTATAATTTTCACTTTTTTCACAGATTCTTTCCTTCGCATTTTCTACTGCCGGACATCCCATGTCTTTCCGTTACGCTTTTTTTTCATACAATTCCGCCGATTCTTCATTGTCAGACACCGCCACTTGTGATAATATTTTCGTGTAAGGATCTTTCATACAGTATCTTTTGCATACGCCGAAAGAAGGAGACAATCTATGCCGGATTACAAGGAAAAGAGCGGATTCAAACGACATATCCTAATTGTAGAGGATGACATGATCAACCGTGAAATCCTCGGCAATATTCTGAACCGGGACTACACCTGCCACTTTGCCGAAAACGGCAGGCAGGCACTGGACAGCCTGCAGCAGCGAGAGTTTATCTGCTCTCTCATTCTGCTGGATCTGATGATGCCTGTAATGGACGGCTTCCAGTTCATGGATGAGATAAAGGCCGATGACAGACTGAGCAGCATCCCTGTTATTGTGATGACCTCAGAAACGGATGCGGAAGTGAAAAGTATCCGGACGGGGGCAGCCGATTTTATCACCAAGCCCTACGATATGCCGGAAGTGATCCTCGCCAGATGCGAGCGGATCATTGAACTGCAGGAAGACAAATCCATCATTCACGCAGCGGAAAAGGATCAACTGACCGGCCTCTATACCAAAGATTTCTTTGCTGAATATATCCGGCAGATTGAGCAGTACAGCCCTGATGAGAAAAAAGATATTCTGGTTCTCAACATTGATCACTTCCATCTGATCAACGAACTTTACGGCCGCCGACAGGGGGATGATGTGCTGGTCTGCATTGCCGACCTTCTGACGAAGCTCTTTGATGATTCTCAGGACATCGGTTGCCGGACCGAAGCGGATTATTTCTATATCTACTGTCACAGCGGAACCGATTATGAAACCGTTCTCCACAGTCTGCTGGATGGCCTTGCAGCCGCCATTCCTTCTACCCATGTCAGACTCCGTATGGGCATCTATCCCGAGGTGGATAAAGCACTCGTCGCCGAAAACTGGATTGACCGGGCCAAGACAGCCTGCGACCGGATCCGCGGCGATTACAGTCGGCACATTTCCTATTATAACAACGAATTTTATGAGCGGTCCAAGTATCATGAAAAGCTGATCAATGATATGGATGATGCGATTGCGTCAAAGGATCTGATCGTCTATTATCAGCCGAAATATGCCATTCAGGGAGAGGAACCCACCCTGCGGAGCGCCGAAGCGCTGATTCGCTGGAAACATCCGGAGCTTGGTATGATCAGCCCCGGCGACTTTATCCCACTCTTTGAAAGCAACGGTCTCATCCAGAAGCTTGACCGCTATGTCTGGGCAGAGGCAGCCCGGCAGGTGGGTGAATGGAAGCGGACCTACGGTGTATCCGTTCCGGTTTCCGTCAATGTTTCCCGCATGGATATCTACTATCCGAAGCTTCGGGACGACTTCAAAGCTCTGCTTCAGGCAAACGGTCTGGAAACGAATGAGCTGATGCTGGAAATTACCGAGTCCGCCTATGCGGATAACGCCGACCAGCTGGTGAACGTTGTCGAGAATCTCCGAAAGGATGGCTTCATGATCGAGATGGACGATTTCGGTTCCGGCTATTCCTCTCTCAACATGCTCACGACCATTCCCATCGATGCTCTGAAGATGGATATGAAGTTCATCCGGAACATGCAGAAGGACGAAAAGAGCATGAAGCTCGTGGAGCTGATTCTGGATATCGCAAGCTTCCTTCAGGTACCGGTGATCGCAGAGGGTGTGGAAACCGAAGAACAGGTGCAGCTTCTTAAGGAACGCGGCTGTGATATCATCCAGGGATATTATTTCTCCAGGCCCGTTCCGCCGGCTGAATTCATTCCCTTTATCGAGAAGGAAGTCGCAAGACGCGCTGCGCAGTGAACTTAGATTTATTTAGAAAGAACCGAGGAATATAAACATGATCACAATCGATAATTTAAAAGAATACGGTGCCAACGTGGATGAAGGAATGGCCCGCTGCATGGGAAACGAAGCCCTGTATCTTCGGCTGGTGACCACCATCCCCGCGCAAGCAAACTTTGATAAGCTCGCGAGCAGCATTGAAGCGCGCGATCTGGATGCAGCCTTCGATGCTGCCCATGCCCTGAAGGGTGTGACCGGAAATCTTGCCCTCACACCGCTTTACCAGGCTATCTTCGACATCACCGAGCTCCTGCGGGCAAGAACCGATACGGACTATTCGGAACTCATAAAATCGATCACGGAGCTCCGGGATCAACTTGCCGCGCTTTGTGCGGGCTGATTTCCGGTTCAACTGCTACACCGAAGTTGTATAATAGCCATGGGATTGCCCGAGCGAAGTGAGGGAGGGCCCCATGGTCCTGAGCGGAGCGAGGGATACACGATGCGAGCGGA
>CACYDN010000196.1 GCA_902773185.1 uncultured Lachnospiraceae bacterium
CAGGCGGTTCATCACAACCGATCACCTCAGTAGACGGCACAATTTCAATTCTGTCTTTGTCATAATCCTCATATTCTGCCAGAAGACTCTCCAGCTCCTCAGCGTTTCCGACGAGAAACAGTTTCACATTTTTGTTCTGTTTCAGGCCTTCAATTGCTCCACGGACAAAATATACAGGGCCATTGTCGCCGCCCAGTGTATCGATTGCTATCGGTATTCTTTCCGCCATTTATAAACCCCTCCGGTAATTTCTTCGATTTGTAGTCAATCTTATTTATTATAATGCAAGAAGATTCATTTTGCAATTATATATTAATTGATACCGGCTTGAACAAAAGCAATCGCTTCGGGACATCGCTCTCGCTCGTCCTCGGGCAGCCCCTAGCGGCCGTTCCGCAAAAAACGCTCCACTTGCTAAGCTCTCACTTCGTGTACAAAAAGCGTACACTCGTGAATCGCTAAGCACCGAGGCCCGGTATGGTCCCTCATCGATTCTTTTGTTCAAGCCTGATTCTTTAATACAAAAAAATTGCAAAATGAATCTGTATAAACCATCACAGAAAAAGCAGGAAGCGAGGCTTCCTGCTTTTTCTGAAATATATGAACGAACCCGTTCCGAAGAGATATTAGTTCACGGAAACGATTTCCTTCTTGTTATAAGAACCGCAGTTCTTGCACACCATATGAGGAGCCATCAGTTCTCCGCATGTCGGGCACTTAACAAGATTCGGAACAGTCATCTTCCAGTTTGCTCTTCTCTTATCTCTTCTTGCTTTAGAAATTTTATTCTTCGGACAAATAGACATTCTCTTTCCACCTCCTTACGGAAAAATCACACTTTTCTGATTATACATGGGAGTGCTTCTCTTGTCAACAGAAAAATCAATCATTTTTATATGTTTTTATCATTTTCATTAGATTTCTTTTTCTGTCTGATTAACCATGCATACAGTTTTATGATGATATCTGTTTCACAATTGAAATTTCACGGAAAACTACTTCAAAAGTGCTGCCGTCTCCCTGGCAATGGCCAGCTCTTCGTTTGTCGGAATTACATATGCCGCCACCTTGGAATCTTCCGTTGAGATGCGGATCAGCTTGCCGCCGCCCTGATTTGCTTCTTCATCCAGTGTGATTCCGAGGTATCCGAGGTGCGAAATCACTTCCTTCCGTACATCATGATCCCATTCACCGATACCGGCAGTAAATGCGATCAGATCCACCCCATTCATAGCTGCCACATATGCGCCGATTGTTTTTACAACGCTGTAGCAGAAAGACTGGAATGCCAGATGCGCACGCTTATCGCCCGCTTCATTACCGGCATCAATATCACGCATATCACTGGATGTGCCGGAAAGACCGAGCATACCGGATTTCCGGTTCAGGATATGGATCATCTGATTCAGGTCGAGTCCTTCTTTTTCTGCCAGATACGGCAGAATAGCCGGATCAATATTTCCACTTCGTGTTCCCATGACAAGACCTTCGAGAGGTGTAAAGCCCATGGAAGTATCTACGGATTTTCCGCCTTTTACTGCACAGATACTTGCACCGCCGCCCAGATGGCAGACAATGACTTTTGTATCCTCTACCGGTTTATCCAGAAGAGAAATGGCTTTCTCGGAAACGAAGCGGTGACTTGTTCCGTGGAAACCGTAACGACGGATTTTGTAATTCTCATAGTATTCATACGGAAGTCCGTAAAGATATGCTTCTTCGGGCATCGTCTGATGGAAGGCGGTATCAAATACGGCAACATTTTGAATTTCGGGCATCAGATGACGAACCGCATCGATACCGAGAAGGTTTGCCGGATTATGAAGAGGTGCCAGAGGACTAACCTCTTCAATGGCCTTAAAGATCTCATCGGTAACAATCACGGATGAGGAGAAGGTTTCTCCGCCATGGACAACCCTGTGGCCGGCCGCATCAATTTCGGAAAGATCCTTGATTGCGCCGTATTCGGGGCTTACAAGCGTCTCCACAACAAGCCGGAGCGCAACCTTGTGATCGGGAAGATCCCTCTTGATCAGAACGGATTCCCCGTTTTTCGGGTTTGTAAATTTGATCTGCCCGTCCAAACCGATTCGTTCGCAAAGTCCTTTCGCCAGGACCTTTTCCGACTCGGAATCGATCAGCTGATACTTCAGTGTGGAAGAACCGCAGTTGATAACTAAGATGTTCATTTCTTTATTCTCCTTCTATTCTATCATCTATGATTGATTTTTATTCTTCGCCTTCTTTTCCGTCGATGGTGATCCGGCCACGTCCGTGTTCCTTACTGTAATACATAGCACGGTCAGCACGGTCAACAATTTCCTGAATATCGGAACATGTCTCCCTGTAGCAGGCGATACCTATA
>CACYDN010000197.1 GCA_902773185.1 uncultured Lachnospiraceae bacterium
ATTTAATCCCCCTACTCGATGATGCGGGCTCGTCAAACAGGATACCACATAAATGTGTATCCTGATGACTCGCCTTCGCACAAAAACTGCAGCCGTCTTCCCATCGAAGAGGCTGCAATTTTACTGCTTCCTTAATTATAATTCCGAAGGATCGGCCCCTTCGGCGTCTTCCGCCTCCACGTCCTCAACCACACGTCTGGCCAGGCGGATAAACATCTCCCGCGTGGAGCTGAGCATTTCCTCCGGCGGAGCCGTCTCCCGGGCCGTAAGCCAGTTCACAAGTCCGGATACCATGGCATCGCAGAGGAGCGTCACAAAGAAATCGCCGTAATTATCATCCTGCAGGATATCTGCCAGAATCGCATAGAAGGCAGGGAAAACCGCATCGTGGAAATAATCCCGGAAGGAATTCTGGCCTTCAATCTGAAAGGCGCGTTTATAAAATTCCTTCTCGCGGTAAAAATAAGCACAGAGCTTTTCCACGCCGGCCCAGCCGAGCCGGATATCCCCCTCAGCATCGGCCTCCGAGAAATCCGGTGCAATTTCCTCCATGAAACCTACCAGAAAGATCCAGTTTACAAGATCATACTTATCCTGAAAATGATAATAGAAGCTTTTGCGGTTCATGCCGCAGTGTTCGCAGATATCGGAAACCGTGATCTTCTCGAAAGGCTTCTCGAGGATCAGCTCCTTCATGGCGCCTGCAAGCGCATTTTTAGTCAGATTTGCCTCTGCCATTTCCCCTCCAAACACCTTATTGTGTTTCACTTTACAGATGCTTTATTCTAACAAAGCTGTTTTTAATAATCCGCATGCTTCCGAAGCGTTACACGAGCGGTGCGAAAACACGCAGGATGGAATCAAAGACGAGTCCTGCCGTCGTCCTCTTGACCGTACCATCAACCACTTCCCTGCACTTGGGGAAGGTTTTGTCAAAATCTTCCGATAGTGCCTGCACCGCAGAGCTGTTCTCAAAGTACACACCATCTTCGAAATGAAGGAAGAGGCTGCGGTAATCAAAGTTCACCGTACCCACACAGGCGCGCACATCATCGCTCAGCATACATTTGGAATGCAGAAATCCGGGTGAATACTCGTAAATCTTTACTCCGGCACGCCGAAGTTCCGGATAGCTACACCTTGTCATTCTGTATACGGCCTTCTTATCCGGAATACCCGGCGTCACGATCCGCACATCCACGCCGCGCTTGGCCGCCAGCGTAATGGCATCCGTCAGATCGTTGCTCATGATCAGATAGGGTGTGAAAATATACAATTTTTTCTTCGACTGGACGATCATGTCCATGTATATGCTCTCGCTGAGGAATACATCGTCGAAGGGTTCATCTCCATGCGGCTGGATAAAGCTCTCCGGCTCGCGGGCAATGTAATTCGATGTATCGCGGTAATGCTCAATATCCTCCGTATCCCGGGAATCCTTCTTCACGGCATCCCACATTTCCAGATACATGAGTGTAAAGTTCCAGACCGCCTCGCCCTCCACGCGGACGCCGGCATCCTTCCAATGTCCGTACGGACTGTCCAGATTGATATACCGGTCGGAAAGATTGATTCCGCCGGTGTAGGCCCGTTTTCCGTCCACGATCATCATTTTCCGGTGGTCTCGGTTATTCATGACCCAGGAGAAGAAGGGAATAACCCGGTTGAACTTGATGCACTTGATATTGGGGTTCATGGCCTCAAGTTTTTTGTAATAGTTCTTCGGTACATAGGCCACGGAACCGAAATCATCATACAGGATACGAATCTCTACGCCGGCATTGGCCCGCTCCAGGAGCGCCTCCAGCATATCCTCCCAGAGTTCCCCCTGTTCGATAACAAAATATTCCAGGAAGATGAACTTTTCTGCCAGACGGATACCGGCCATCATGGCCGCGAAGAGCTTCTCACCCTGCCCATAGTAGGTCACATCGCTGTTCTGGTACACCGGGAACTTGCCCTCGTTCATGATATAAGATGCCGTCATGGCCCCCCGCTCATCCACTTCGCGGAACCGTTCGATCACCTCCGGGTCCTGCTGATGGTAATCCTTGTATTTCATATAGGATGCCATCAGACGCTTCCTGTAGCGTCTGCCCGGCTTTTTTTCTCCATAGAAGAGGTAGAACGGCACACCGAAGATGGGAAGCAGCAGGACGATGATGATCCACCCTGTCTTATATTCCATCTTTTCATGCTGTCCGTTCAGAAGAAAGATGACAAAGGTCAGACTGAGCAAAGCCAGAAGGTTATTCAGCAGCGGATATTCGGCTGATGCCCAGATGGCCATGACGATGAACCAGAACAGCTGCATCAACGCCCAGAATAAACAGGTAAAGCCACGGCTGTATATGACCTTTTTATATCGTTTTTCCTTCTTTTCCTCTTTTTCCTTTTCTCTCGGATCCTGATTCATCACATTCGTTCCTTTGCGGAACTCATCCTTTCTTTATTCCCTTCACCAATACATTAAAGCTTACTCTGTACGGTCCGCCTCATTCATAACCTTGCGGATTTTCTCCCCGTTTTCCTCCATCCAGGCCTCATGCCGCCGCTCCGCATCCTCCGAAGTGAGTTTCCGGAAGGCTTCCCCGGCCTCCCGCATCCTCTGCGGAACCTGAGAAAAGAAATCCTCCTCCCAGGCAGTCAGATAAAATATGCGCAGCAGTGCCTTGGATAATTCATGCCTGAGCTCCGGCGATGCTTCGTTCAGCCGTTTCCTTTGCAGCCCCAGAAACTTATGCCATTTCCGGATGAAAGCCTCATGCTCCTCCAGAGGCTCGATTCCGATCCAGTCCCGAATGCGGACATCGCCCCTTTCCGTTACCGCACACTCATCCTTCTGTAAGATATAACTGAAGCCGGTTCCCTCATAGAGCCTTCCCAGAGGAAACAGGCGGCAGACTGACGGCCGATGGGCATGTACGCTGCACCTTTTTTCTTCATTTAAAAAGAGGCAGCCCTTTTTTTCGCCATTCATCTTAATATGTGGAAGGATCACTCCATCCACCAGACTGAGTTCAATAAAAAAACCGGTCAGGAGCTCATCAAAGCTTTTCCCGGTTGCCCGGCTCAGCTCCGCCACATCATACGGGTCCAGTACAAGACTGTCTCCCATATCGCTTTCGCAGCAGCGGCTGCACCCCGCACAGCCATGAGTGTCCAGCGCGGCCATATCCTCTGCCGCATACCGTTTTCCATCGGTAAATGTACTTAAATCCTCGTATCGGAGCATAGTTAACCTCAACTCATTTTTTTCCAATTTATATCATAGCCTAAACCCCTTTTGGCGTCAACCTTTCTTCACAGTGGAATTCATAACATTTTCCGCAGGAAATCTTGATTTTTTCACACTTTCGTGGTATTATACGCTCTAAGCATCTATTGCATGATATTGATGCAAGGAGTCCAACGCATCGGCAAATGCCGGTACAAAAGAAAAAGAGTTCTCGGAACTCTGTCCATAATAAAAAGGAGGTCATTATGGGTTATTCCATGAAAAACGATGGAAATGATCAGGGCAATCAGAATAGCCACAACTATGCCGATCAGCTGAATCAGCTCCAGTATCAAAACGAAGCAGCTCATCAGTTCTCACAGAACTACGGACAGCCGCAGTCCTTTGAATCTTATGAGCAGAATTTCTATGGTCAGGGACAGGCTCCCTACGGAGCAGGACCGTCCGGACCGAATTACGGCTATAATCCCGATTCACAGGCTGTAAGAACCAACGCTATGCCTTTTAACACCGGTATCCGGAACGGTTATCGCAACGCATATGACGACGTTCCCGTACCCGCAGTTTCCAGTGACAGAGTAAACTCCATCCTGGCAAACGCATTCCTGTATATGTTCTTTGCTCTGCTTCTGACTGCAGTGGCTTCCATGATGTTCTATAACTCAGGTGCCCTGCTTGACATGATCAGAAGCTCAGGAACGGCCGTAATCTGGATTGCCTTCATCATTGAGATTGCAATCGTATTCGGTTCCATGGCTGCCATCAAGGCAAACAACGTCGGACTGACTGCAGGCCTTTACATTATGTACTGTATCGTAAATGCCTTTACGCTCTCCATTATCTTCTATGTATACACATCCTCATCCATTTACACAACGTTCTTCCTTTGTGCGTTTGTCTTTGGTATCATGGCTGTGTTCGGTATGGTTACAAAATCGGACCTTACCACTGTCGGAAGACTCTGCATGTTCGGTCTTTTCGGCATCATCATTGCTTCTGTTGTCAACATGTTCGTTGGCGGCGATACCATGGATATGTTCATCAGCTGGATCGGTATCGTTGTATTCCTCGGCCTTACGGCTTACGATACACAGAAGATCAAGAAAATGGCTTCAGCAAACACCAATCTCAGCCCGGCTATCATCTCCATGTATGGCGCATTCGAGCTGTATCTGGATTTCATCAACCTCTTCCTGAAGCTGCTCCGTCTCTTCGGTAAGAGAAACTAATTAGTAAACATTATTGCATTTCAAAGGCGCCTGCCGTCCGGCAGGCGCTTAATATGTGCGAAGGCGAGTCATCAGGATACACATTTATGTGGTATCCTGTTTGACGAACCCACAACATTGAGCAAGCTTGCTTGCGAAA
>CACYDN010000198.1 GCA_902773185.1 uncultured Lachnospiraceae bacterium
CAAATGGGGAAAAGGAAATTGATGATGCCGGTGTTTATACGCTGGACGGCGACAAACTGATTATGACCGATATCGAATACGGTAATAAGACAGAAGCAAAGTATAACAAGAGCAAGAATACGGTTACCATGGATTACGGTGGGACGAAGATCACGTTTAAAAGCTCCAAAAAGAGCGCAAAGGCCGGTGTGAATTTCAATAAGGCGGATGCAGGTAACTGGGAAGACATGATGGAGGCGAAGATTGAAAACGCACTGAATGCCTCCGGAATTGATAAGAATACCTACAATTATGAGTACTATGAAGGTACAGAACTGGATACCAGTAATGATGAGCTGGCCAAGGCTGTGAAGGCGGCTGTAAACTATGACAGCGATCCCACCGTAAAGACTATGATGAACGGTGGCTATCTTGAAATCGATGTATCCATTGGATACGGAGATATCGATGTGGATGTATATATCTGGTAGAAATATCGGTATGATTCTGCCACGAAAGACGCCGGGTTTAAACCCGGCGTTTGTTATACGCCCTGGATCCGGATCAGCTTCCGGAGGAGGGCTTCGTCACTCATGTTGTAGACGTTGTCGATTACCCAGATTTTCATTTCCTTGGCGCGTTCCTTGAAGAAGGATGTTCCGTTTGCGCTCTTGTCGCAGGCAGTTGCCATGACGAGCGCTTTTTTTGCGTAGTTCCCGCCGAACCGGTGCGTGATGGTTTCGAGCTCGTGGAGGGCATTGCTGCCGGCGTGACCGCTCTTGCATGAAATAAAGGTGGGAACAACGGATCGCATAAGGATCACATCGATTTCGTTGATGGTATCGTAGGATGCATTGTTCCAGTTGATCACGGCACCCATGATCTGGTCATTGAAGATATCCGGCCGCCTGGAAGCTACTTCATATACATGGAGCTCCAGAATATTGCCGGTCTTCGTGACGATGTGGCGGATCATGGCATTCTTGAACCGGAAGAGGATCCGGCTGGGTTTTTCTTCAAAATCCCGGAGAACCTTGGCATCTCGGAGAGAGAAGAAGAGGAATGCGGATTCGCCAAGTGCGGATTTGGGCAGGATATAAAGTCCTGTATCGTCCGGCGGACAGGCTTTGATCACATCGTCGATCGTGGCACAGTAGCGGTTCCATTTGCTGCCGAGACGGGCGGCGATGGCCCAGATGGCCCGGATATCCGCCATGAATTCCGGTGTAAAACGCCAGGTGGAATAATTGCCGGACTGGCGGCTCAAGGTGCCGCCATGGAGCGTGATATTTTCTTCTACGGTCATCTCAAAATGCTCGCTGGTCCGCTGCGGTGCATCACTTTCCATACGGATTTCCGTGCCTGTATAAGGGTCGATGCGGATGGTCCGGAGTTTTTTTCGGGAGCTGAGAAATCCGAATGCGATAAAGAGCATCTCACCGCCGCCGGTCAGCTCGTAAAGTGCGTCCGGCCAGGTGTCGGATATTTCATCGAGCAGACGGATGTGCTCCTCCAGATTATCCCGGGGAACTTCTTTAAAGATAAGCTCGGTCCGGGGAGAGCGGAGCGCGGCAAAAGCCCGCAGGCTTTCGATTTTGCGGGTGATCATGGTATGCTTGTGGCCGAGGAAAAGAATGCGTTCGGGTTTGTAGGCCAGAAGACACATGACATTTTCCAGGGCTTCCTCGGAGAAAAACTCGACGATCGTATGCTCGGACATCCTTCGTTCCTCCTTCGTTGTTTTCGTAATTGCCGGAGCATTCGTGACGAAAGGCGGCAAAGGCGCGGATAGAAACGGAAGCGCGCCTGCATGAAACAATTCTCAGGACAGGCTCCATCCGCCATCCATACGGATGATTTCGCCGGTCAGATATTCCGGCAGCTCAAGAACCTTCTTAATGGCATCGGCGGCTTCATCTACCGTCATCATGCGGCCGAAGGGAATATCGCCGGAAAGAACAGCCTTTTCTTCAGCTGTCAGGCGACGGTTCATGTCGGTATCCACGGCACCGAACGCAATGGCGTTGACCGGAATATGGTTGGAGGCCAGCTCCAGACTGAGAGATTTGGTCAGCGCGTTGACACCGGCCTTGGTTGCACTGTATGGCGCTTCGCAGGCGGCCCCGATCTCGCTGTAAATGGAAGAAATATTCAGAATGCGGCCTCTTTCCCGGCTGATCATCTCATGCAGGAAGGTCCGGCATCCCAGAAAAACGCCGGTCAGATTGACATCGATCATACGCTGCCATTCTTCCGGTGTGGTATCAATCAGAAGACCGAAGTTGGAGATGGCGGCATTGTTAATAAGTGTGGAAACGAAGATATCCTTCTCCTTCAGATCCTGATGGGTAATGCCCCAGAATTCCGCACGGCTTACGTCACCTTCATAAATAAATACGTTTCGGGAAAGGTGCTCGTCCAGGATCTCCTGCCGGAGAGTGCCCAGAAGGTCGACGTTTTTTTCGGAAACAAGTACGATCGCCTCGTAGGACGATGCCATTTTTTTGGCGGCAGCGCGGCCGATTCCGCGGGAAGCGCCGGTAATTAAGATAGCATCCATAGAGCTGGTTCCCCCTTTATTTTCTGTATATCCCCTATATTTTATTTTAACATATGGATAGATTTTTTTCTACTATAATAATGAAAGGATAGGAGGACGAGCGAAAGCGATGTCCCGAACAGGTTCTGTCTCCTTCCTTCTCCGTTCTTAGTTAATAAAAGTCATTTTTTCTTGAAAATAAAGGGAAAATTTGCTACACTGTCTTCGGCAGGGGCGGAATGCCCCGGGTTGACATGCAAAAAAGTATGATCATACGTCAAAAAACGGAGACGATATCAATATGGATAATAGAAGAAAAATGGGCAGTGTGTTTCTTACGATGTTCCTGCGCACTGTCGTCATCATCCTGTTCCTGGTCATTGTAGCTATGGGAGTCCTCCTTGGCATGCAGATCCGCCAGGCAAAGAAGAACAAAAAAGCAACTGAAGCCAGAAAGAGCGCATCCCAGAACGGAGGCGGTGATGAAAAACAGGTGGACGAACTGTTTACGGCGGACACGAGCTCCGGAGAAGTGGTAGAGAGTGATACGGAAGCTGCCGGTGATCCGAATGGTCAGACGCCGTCGGATGACACGAATTACGATCTTTCTCTGGCCGTCCTGAACGGTACCTATACGGAAGGACTGGCGGGCGCTTGGCGTGACAGACTGTCCTCCTACGGTTATACCAATCTGCAGGTGGGCAATTACAGTGAATCCGCAAGTCAGACTACCGTATATATCGTGGATGAAAGTGTAACGACGGGACTGACGAAGGTGTTCCCGAACGGCGTCTTTATCTATGGTACGATCGACGGTGAAACGACGGATCTCGACCTGAGTGGGATTCAGGCAATCCTGATCATCGGTGATTCCGATGATATTATTACACAGGCTGAATAAGAGTTAACATAAATGTAATTATTTTGGTGAAGGTTTCACAAAAACAAAAGGAAAAAGGGACGGCTGCGTCCCTTTTTTTGTATAAAGTGAACAGGAGAAAAGGGTGTCTGTGCAAGTTGAATAAAAGAAAATCGAAAAAATCGTGCAACCCGCATATAGTTATCACAGGGAAAAAAGCGTATAGTTAGAACAGATGATTATGAATCACAAGAATTTAGGAGGAATCACAAAATGGCTAGTTTGTCACTCAAAAACATTTACAAGATTTATCCGAACGGCTTTAATGCTGTTAAGGATTTTAACCTTGAAATCCAGGACAAAGAGTTCGTTATCTTCGTTGGTCCGTCCGGATGTGGTAAGTCTACGACCCTTCGTATGATTGCAGGTCTTGAGGACATCAGCTCCGGTGAGCTGTGGATCGGCGACAAAATGGTAAACGATGTTGAGCCGAAGGACAGGGATATCGCCATGGTATTCCAGAACTACGCTCTGTATCCGCATATGTCAGTATATGACAACATGGCTTTCGGTCTGAAACTCCGCAAGATCCCGAAGGAGAAGATTGATAAGTCCGTTCATGAAGCAGCTAAGGTTCTTGAGATCGAGCACCTGCTTGATCGTAAGCCGAAGGCTCTTTCCGGTGGTCAGAGACAGCGTGTTG
>CACYDN010000199.1 GCA_902773185.1 uncultured Lachnospiraceae bacterium
AATCCCTGTTACCATTGATCTTGTCAATCATCAGTATACAGGTAAATCCACGTTGCTACAAATGTGAGGTCACTTCATATTATCTAAGAGAATTACGGATTTGGAGATAATGAATGAAAAAAGGTGATCTGATCGAAGGTAAGGTAGAGAGTTACAGCTTCCCCAACCGAGGAAGCTTTCTTTATATGGACGGTGGTGCGTTAGGGGAAAACTCCGGCAAAAAGCTTGCAGAAGAAGATGAAAAGATTGAAAACGGGAACAAAAATGCGGGAAGGGAGTACCGTGTGACTGTGAAGGATGCTCTGCCGGGTCAGACTGTCCGTGCCAGGATCAAGAAAAAGAGAGAGGGCAGGGCCGAGGCCATCCTGCAGGAGGTATTAAAGAGATCTCCGCTGGAAACAAAGAAGCCCATGTGCCATCATTTTTATGAATGCGGCGGATGCAGCTACCAGACGCTGTCTTATACGAACCAGCTGAAGCTGAAGGAGGACATGATCAAAGATCTTCTCCGTGCAGTCGTTCGTTTTCCCGGGGATGCGGAGAGCGATTGTTCCGGGACCGGCGTAACCCGGGTGGGGTCGGAGAACTTACCTGAAGCCGAAATGGAGACTCAGGGAAAAAACTCGGATAATACAGGTGAGCCGGTCGGATCGGAGGAAACTGCGGATCCGGGGCAGCCGCGAAGAGAAAAAGAAGTTATGCTCTGGGATGGCATCCTTGCATCTCCCTCGCAGTTCCGTTACCGCAATAAGATGGAATTTACCTTCGGGGATGCGGAAAAGGATGGTCCGCTCACACTGGGACTTCACCGAAAGAATTCGACGCACGATATCATCAGCGTGAATTCCTGTGCGATCGTAAATCCTGCCTGGAACGAAATCCTGAAATATACAGAGAAGTTTTTCCGGAAACTGGGGGTCCCCTATTATCACCGTATGCGGCATGAGGGCGTTCTCCGGAATCTTGTCCTGCGGGAATCCGCTACGGACGGAAGCATCCTGGTTAATCTCGTGACCACGACGCATTATCATATTGATGCGAATACGCGGAATATTCCGTGGAACGAGAAACGGAGTGAGACGGTGGCGGATCTGCATCTGCCGGAGTATGTGGCGGGCCTTCTTTCTCTGGGCGACGGCACCGGCCGTTTTGATCTGCTGACCCGCTACAGCCGGATCGCGGGAGTTCTCTATACGGAGTGTGATACGCTGGCGGATGCCATCATCCCGGATTCCGTGACACTGCTTTACGGGGATGATTTCATCACGGAGGAGATCCTGGGGCTCCGGTTTTCCATTTCTCCTTTCTCCTTCTTCCAGACCAATACCCGTGGGGCCGAGGTGCTGTACGGAAGGGTCCGCGACTATGCGATGGAGGCCATTCGTGGTTCTGAAAGTACGGAAACTGTTTGTAATGCTACCGAAGCAGGCCCTCCCAAAACGGATGAAACGAAAGACGCAAAGGATATTCCGGCGCAGAAAGCCGGCGTAATCTATGATCTCTACAGCGGTACGGGAACCATTGCCCAGCTGATGGCGCCCGTCGCCGACAAGGTATACGGCATTGAACTGATCGAGGAGGCGGTTGAAGCTGCCCGCCGGAATGCGGCAGGGAATAAGCTCCGGAACTGCGAATTCATCGCCGGCGATGTTTTGAAGAAGCTGGATGAGCTGACGGAAAAGCCGGATCTCATCATTCTGGATCCGCCACGGGACGGTGTAAATCCCAAGGCCTTACAGAAGATTCTGGAATATGGTGTGAAATACATTGTATATGTCAGCTGCAAGCCGACGTCCCTTGTGCGTGACATGGCCATTATGCAGGCGGCCGGCTATCGGGCCATCCGTGGCTGCTGCTGTGACATGTTCCCGAACACACTTCACTGTGAATCCATTGTGCTGATGGGTCTCGCGGATTCCGAGAAATGACGGAAAAAACCAAAGATAAATGTATAGACAGCGATAAACCGGGAGTAAAAATGTTAAAGAAGTATCAATTGGTAAGCACGG
This sequence comes from uncultured Lachnospiraceae bacterium, assembly GCA_902773185.1. Taxonomy (GTDB): domain Bacteria; phylum Bacillota; class Clostridia; order Lachnospirales; family Lachnospiraceae; genus Eubacterium_Q. The sequence goes on from CACYDN010000199.1 coordinate 2,010, forward strand.
ATATTCATACACTGATCGATACCTGCAACGAAGACATTGACAGATTTAATGCTTTTGGGAAGCGGGAGAGTCAGGCTTCGGAAACGGTGAATGTCACAAACGGAAAACTGGAGATCCTGCGTGAAACATGGTCCGATATTCAAAGCAGGCTGATGAAAACCGGTTTTGATGAAGAAGGCGATTATTCTTATGCCGTGATCGGTTATAAACTCAGTCTTGCTTATAAGCAGCGTTCGGAGATCCTGAATGCGTTCCGGTTCGGGCTGGAGAGAAATAATCTGTCGGAAAAATATGACACGTTCGAGATGTACTACGGCTAGTATTACGATTCTTAATTAACCGGATCGAATGCTTGCTCCAGTGCTGATGGTTATTAATGAGGCAGATACACAGTGCCAAGAGTAAATGGAAGAAAAAACAATGCGGAAAATAAATAAAAAACTGATTGTTTTATATTGCGGTATTCTTCTGGCCATCCTTTTTTCAATCGGCTATATCTACATGAAGGGAGACCATTATGCCTGTCATTCCAATGTATTTTTCGGAGACGGAACGATCACCGGTGCCCGGATGCAGGCTTCCCGGGAAGGAATCGTAGAGCTGATCGGCTTTGAACAGGCGGAAGACGGAGAGGTCATTCTGCATTTTTCGTCAATCGGAAAAGGCAAAACCGAAGCAACTATCGAGATGGATCTTGAGAATGGAGAGGCCGAGGTTTTTCAACATACGGTGCAGCTTCGTTTTCATGTGGACCGGTTTGGAATTATTTTTAATACGTATTACGGACTGGATTTTAACGGGTACAAGGTTGTCATCTGGTCTGTTCTGTTTATCCTGGCCCTGACTCTTGTGATCATGATCTGGGAGTTCCGGGACGGATGGCTTAGCGGAAGGTTTTCCTATGCCCTTGTGGCCAGTGGCGGTGTGGGCATTTATTCGGGTGTTCTGCTGCTTTTCACCATCTACAAGCTCCTGAATCATGTGGTGAATAATTTCAGCAGCTTTATAGCTATTGTGTCGGAAATCGGCAGGATACTGATGCTCGTTCTGTTTCCGACCATGCTTCTCCTCATAGTCTTTCTGGTTGTGACAAATATCCAGCTGATCAAACATGAAGGGAAAGGGCCTGTGAACTGGCTGGGCATTGCCTTTGCACTTCTCTGGTTTGCCGGTTTCTTCATCACATTCGGTTACAATTTGTTCCCGTCGACCTCATATCATTATCTCTCTTATGAGGTTACGATGATCCTGACCTATGTGATGTGCTATCTGCAGTGCATGTTTATTGCGACGGTGGTGAGTGCGTTTCTGGCAGTTCGGTACAGACCGGATTTCGACAGGGATTATATTATTATCCTGGGCTGCGGCATCCGCAAGGATGGGAGCCTTCCGCCGCTGCTCCGCGGACGGGTGGACAGTGCGATTGCCTTTGAAAAGGATCAGTTTGCAGCTGCCGGAAAGCATGCCTTTTTTGTTCCCTCCGGCGGGCAGGGGGCGGATGAAGTGATTTCCGAAAGTGAGGCGATGGAGCGGTACCTTTTGGAACAGGGGATTCCCCGGAATCAGATCCTGCGTGAAGATAAAAGCACCACAACAATGGAAAATATGCGGTTTTCCAAAGCGGTGATCGAGACGCACGGCGGAGACATCAATGAAAAAAAGGTCGCCTTTGCGACGACCAATTATCATGTATTCCGGGGATATATCTATTCGCAGAAGTGCGGAATCGATGCCAGAGGAATCTCCGCAAAGACGAAGGTCTGGTTCTATCCCAATGCATTTCTGCGGGAGTTTGTCGGCCTTCTGGACGATCAGAAGCGGAAGCATATTGGCTGCATCCTGCTGATTTCAATCGCTTTTCTGCTTATGCACTATGCGCTCAGAATGTAGCCGGGGTGTCTTGTCTAAGCAAACCGTGTGTGGCTACGCCACATCGGATTTTCAGAGAAATCTGACATAGAATAGTACAGCGCCAAAAAACTCGCTGTAGTCAGCACTGATCGGAATGCCTGCCGATCGGCAGCTGCACGAGAATAATGGCGAGGAACATGACGATACAGCCGGCGATTTCTTTTGCCTGCATGGTTTCGTGAATAAAGATGGCGCCCGAGAGCGCTGCAAAGACCGATTCCAGACTCATGATGAGTGAGGCCGTGGTGGGATCGGTCATTTTTTGTGCAATCATCTGCAGGGTGTAACCGATGCCGCCGGATACCAGACCGCAGTACAGGATCGGAAGTGCGGCAACCCATAGCTGATGCAGGGTTGGAGTTTCCCAGATCATGGCGCCGATGGCAGATATGATCGTGGCAACCGTAAACTGAACAGCGGAAATGGCAAGAGGGTTCCCCCTCCGGGCATAGTGGTCGCAGGAAAGAATATGGCCGCTGAAGAGAAAGGCGCAGATCAGAACGAGTGCATCCCCTTTGGAAAGCGAAAAGCTTTCGGTCATGCATAAAAGATACATGCCGACAATGCCGAGGAAAACCGATACCCAAACCAGCCAGGTATTCTTCTTTTTGAATACGAGGAAGCTGATGATGGGAACGATCAACATATACATGGCAGTGATAAAACCGGCCTTGCCGGCCGTTGTGTAAACGAGTCCCATCTGCTGGAAGATGCTGGCGAAGCTGAGAAAACAGCCGCAGACCACGCCGCCCCGTATCGTTTGCAGAAGGGAATTCCGGCTTTGTTTCGATGAATGCGTATCCTGTGGTTCACCGGAAATGTTTGTGCCGGACTCTTTCGGGCCTGCCGGAAACTTCCCGCGAAGCAGGAAGGCCAGCGTGCCGATAAACACCGCGGCGAGAGCCATTCTTGCGGCATTGAAGGTGAGTGGCTGGATATCCTCCATTCCGGTCCGCTGGAACATGAAAGCAGTTCCCCAGATCACAGCCGTGAAAAGGAGAAGAAGGTTGCCGATCAGTTTTCTGTGTTTCGTTTTTTTCAAAGGTTTGGCTCCGTAGGATAATGTTTCAATGAAAACATATTCTAACATAAAAAAGAATAAAAGCATACCTTTTTTCCCGGGAATCTGTTACAATATAGAAAGTCATAATCTGTATATCCGGAATAACGATTCCCACGTGATCGGAGGGGGCGCTATGCGGATCCGTATGATTGTGAACAGATTATAAAGACCTTTGAATGAACAAAAGAAGGAGGATTACAAAATGGCAAAGTACAGATGTAAGATCTGCGGTGAAGTATTTGAGGTACCGGATGGCGAGACCCCTGTATGCCCGCTTTGCAAGGCAACGGGAGATGCGCTTGAGCTGATCGAGGAAGCACCGGCTGCAGAAGAAAAGAAGAATAAGTATGCAGGAACCCAGACAGAGAAGAACCTGCAGGCAGCTTTTGCCGGTGAGTCACAGGCAAGAAATAAGTACACCTATTTCGCATCCGTGGCAAAGAAGGAAGGCTATGAGCAGATCGCAGCACTTTTCCTGAAGACGGCAGATAACGAGAAAGAGCATGCAAAGCTGTGGTTTAAAGAGCTGGAAGGCATCGGTTCCACAACGGATAATCTTCTCGCAGCAGCAGAGGGCGAGAACTACGAGTGGACCGACATGTATGAGAGCTTTGCAAAGACCGCAGAAGCAGAGGGCTTCCCGGAGCTTGCAGCAAAGTTCCGCGGCGTTGGCGAAATCGAGAAGCATCATGAAGAGCGGTACCGTGCCCTGCTGAAGAACGTAGAGGCACAGGAAGTGTTCAAGAAGAGTACGGTGAAGGTTTGGGAGTGCCGGAACTGCGGTCATATCGTAGTCGGTACCGAAGCACCCGAGGTTTG
>CACYDN010000200.1 GCA_902773185.1 uncultured Lachnospiraceae bacterium
GGCATCTGGATGATATTGATTCCACCGAAGCCGTCAAAACTGAGACACTATTGGAAATGTACAGCTAATTGGAAAGTGTCATACTAGATTATAGTTTTTCCAAGAACCGAGTGAAGGCTTCGCGGCCTTCTTCAGTGCATTTGTAGACGCCGGCGCATTCCAGCACCTTTGCAAAGACTTTGCCGATCTCATCCTGCACGATTCCGTGTATGTTCTCTTCCGTCAGGGCTTCGTAGTGCTTCTCCCACTCCTCTGCCCAGGCCGCATGCGGCGCGGTCCTTTCATCCGACATCAGGTCTCCACCCTTCAGAAGGAGTTCCTCAACCGCCGCCATTTCGCCCTTCAGGCGTGCCGGCAGGACTGCCAATCCCATCACCTCAATGAGACCGATATTCTCTTTCTTGATGTGATGGTATTCGGGGTGCGGATGGTACTCTCCCAACGGATGATCCTCTGTCGTGATATTGTTCCGGAGCACAAGATCCATCTCAAACTTCTCTCCACGCATTCTTGCAATGGGTGTGATGGTATTGTGCGGCGTACCGTCTGTTTCGGCCAGGATAAATGCCTCCGCATCGCTGTAGCCGCGCCAGCACTGCAGAATATGATCCGAAAGAGCTGCAATCCGGTCCGCATCATCGCCGCGAAGACGGATGGTGGAAAGTGGCCAGCGGATGATGCCGGTCTCAATCTCCTCAAACCCGGGAACCTTGAAAAACTTCTCATAGGGCGCGCGGACCATAGGGAATTCATAGCGGCCGCCCTGAAAGTGGTCATGGCTCAGGATGGAGCCGCCAACGATGGGCAGATCGGCATTACTTCCCACGGTATAATGCGGAAACTGCGCGACAAAATCCAGAAGCTTCGCGAAAGTACTGTGGTCAATCTTCATCGGAATGTGCTTCTCGTTGAACACAATACAATGCTCATTATAGTATACATAGGGGGAATACTGCAGATAATAGGGTTCTCCCGCGAGTACAAGCGGAATGACACGGTGGTTCTGCCGTGCCGGATGCGAGAAAGAGCCGCTGTACCCCTCATTCTCCTTACAGAGAAGACATGCCGGATACCCGCTTTTCTTTGCCTGGCCTGCCTTTGCGATATCCCGGGGATCCTTCTCCGGTTTGGAAAGATTGATGGTAATGTCCAAATCCCCGAACTCCGTCGGTGCCACCCACTTTTCATCCTTCCGGATTCTGTCCACACGAATATAATTCGTAGCCTGACTAAAGGCATAATAATAGTCCGTGGCCGCCTCCGGCGACTCCGCGTACTCTTCCGAAAAATTCTTCCGAATTGCAGAAGGCGGGGGTGTGAGACAACCCATCAGCTTTGTATCGAAGAGGTCACGGTTTGTTACCGTATCCTCCAGGATTCCCTTTCCCGCCGCATAGTCCAGTATATCTGCCAGAATTTCGGAAAGCGGACGAATTTCCGATCCGGACTCTGCCCGATCATCCGAAAGACCCTCTTCCGCATATTCCGTTTCCCCCAGAACCTCCAAAAGCCTGTTGACGGTATAGACCTTATCCTCCGCATCGACCAGACCGTTCTCTGTCCCGTAAGCCACCAGCTCACCGATCAGGGCACTTATCATATCCTATCCTCCAAAACTTTAATTCAACCTTCTCAAAAATCATGTGACATTTCCGATTCGATGCACACACCGCCGCAGGGGCGGATGCCCATCACCCGGCAGGAACCTTCCCCAAAAAGTGCATCCATCGCTTCTTTGTACCGTTCCAAAGCCTCTGTCTTCACAAAGGCCTGAATGGTACCGGCAAAACCGCCGCCATGTACACGAGCCGCGCCATCTTCTACCAAGACCATTTCGCTTACGGCAAGACCGATTGATACATTCTGGTGCGCTACATCACTGTTTGTATATACGTTCTGCAGATAGCAGAAGGAGGACTTTGCCGAAGCCCGGAAAATCTGCAGGAATGCCGCAAAATCGCCATTGGAAAGTGCATCCGCTTCCGCAACAGCCCGCTCGTTTTCTTCCACAAAATGAATGGCCCGGAGAACAGCTCTGTCACCGCAGGCCTCGCGGATCCGATTAATACCGGCGAGTAATTCCTCCTTCGGCACATCCCGGAGAACCGTCTTCCCGAAAACCGCAGCAGCCGCTTTCATCTCTGCAGGTACTGCCGCATAATCCGGCGTAAGGTCCGCATGACTTCCCTTCGTATCCGTAATGCAGAGCAGATAGCCCGCATCCCGCGGATCAAAATCCACCCGGCGCACCTGCGGATCAGCCGGATTTCGGAAATCAATTTGGCAGAGAGCTCCCACGGAGCAAGCCATCTGATCCATCAGCCCACAGGGTTTCCCAAAATATACATTTTCCGCATACTGGCCGATCTTTGCGATTTCCACCGCGTCCACGGCCATATCGTTATAAAAACCGGAAAGAATATTCCCGATCAGTGTTTCGAAAGCCGCCGAAGAAGAAAGTCCGCTGCCGCCCAGCACATTGCTCGTCACATAGGCATCAAAACCACCGGCATTATGACCGGCATTGACGAAACCTGCCGCAACACCGCGGATCAGCGCATCCGTTTTTCCTTCCTCTTCCCGCACCTTCTCCAGGTCGGTAAGAGAAAGCTCGATCATCGGATATCCCTCCGAAAGAAGCCGGACTGTTCCATCTTCACGTTTTGCCGCCACGGCAATGGCATCGGTCGTAATGGACGCCGCCAAAACATTTCCGTGCTGATGATCCGTATGGTTGCCGCCGATTTCCGTCCGCCCCGATGCGCTGAAAAGCTGAACCGGTTCCTCCGCTCCGAAAACCTCCGAAAAGCGGTCGAGTGCAGTAAGATACCTCTCCTTCTCTGCCGAAATCCCTTCCGCTGTATATAGCTTTGTCAAAACGCCGTCCGTTTCGCCGGCCAAAATCAGTTTCTTCCACGCATCGATCTGTTTCATTTTACCCCTCCCGGCTGATCCACCTTCCGCTTGCGCCGCACGGAAGCACGAGGTCCGTTCCCTTTACGGGAAGACCGATTTCCTGCGACTCCACTTTTCCGCCGTTTTTTCGAACAATGGCCAGCTTCAACATGTAACTCAGCACGGCCGGCTGCAGGCCTGTGGTATAAGAATTGATCAGGAAAAAGAGAGGATCATCCGAAAGCAGCTCTGCCGTCCGGGAAATGAGGTGGTACACATTTTCCTCCAGCTTCCATACTTCGCCCTTCGGTCCTCTTCCGTAAGAGGGCGGATCCATGATAATACCGTCGTAGCTGTTGCCGCGTCGGATTTCCCGCTCCACAAACTTGAGACAGTCATCAATGAGCCAGCGGACCGGTGCTTCGGAAAGACCTGAAACCGCCGCATTTTCGCGGGCCCACTGCACCATGCCCTTTGCCGCGTCCACATGGGTCACTGCGGCACCTGCCGCCGCTGCCGCAAGGGTGGCACCGCCGGTATAAGCAAACAGATTGAGTACCTTCGGCTGCCTGCCTTCCTTCACACGCTTCGCGAGAAGGCCGGAAAACCAGTCCCAATTTACAGCCTGCTCCGGAAAAAGACCCGTATGCTTAAACTGAAAGGGCTTCAGCCGGAAGGTCAGCGTCTTCCCCATAGAGAGCGCATACTCTATGCTCCACTCCTCCGGAAGATCCCGGAATTCCCAGGAACCGCCGCCCCGGTCGCTCCGATGATAATAGCCGTTCCAGCTTTTCCATATTTTCTTTTCCTGATCATCGGTCCAGATGACCTGGGGGTCGGGTCTGCGGAGGATATAATTCCCCCACTTCTCCAGCTTTTCTCCTCCGGCCGCATCCAGGACCGTATAATCCTTCCATCTGTCAGCTATCCACATGGAACGTATCTCCTGTTGTTGTACGAATATAGTGATTTCAAATACCCGAACAGAATAACTTGCCCGTTATTTTGCGAACGGTGTACTAAATACAATTAATTAGAAATCGGTGTACTAGTTCCCGAAAACCTTATCCAGGCTGCTCTGGGTAAAGGAAAGCACCTCTACATCATGGATATCCCCTGCCCGGATTGTTTTTTCGTAACTATCATATGCGGTGTTGTCCATCTTCTCCGGCGAAGTGGAACCGGTCTCATACTCACGCCAGACATTGAATTCATCCTTCTCCCGATCGTGGTTCACGCAGAGCACCTGACCTTCTCCGCAGGAAAGCGCAGCTGCTTTTTCCGTATCCGTACCGATGTACATATCCGCATATCCGTTTTCGCTGAAGCCGGATACCCTGAGATTCCCGGAACCGTAGAAATCCAGCCGCATGGGGTTCATTCGCGGAGATCTGCCGTACACAGTCTTTGTCACATTGCCGCCGTTCGCATCGTAGATAGCAGCCTCACCACAGGGTGCCGATCCGTCCAGCGCCTCACGCCATGTATACAGGAACATCTCCAGATGGCCGTCGCCGTCAAAATCCTCGACTACAAAATTCAAGCAGTGCACCACATGCACACCGTCCGCTTCGAAGTACGCGATCTCCTTGTCCAGAATCTGCGTTCCTTCCTTATGCAGGATCTTATCCGTTACAAAGGCCTTAAAAGCTGCCAGATCTTCTTCGCGGTTACCTGCAGCGAAATCAAATTTGGCTGCAAATTCCGAGATGGAAGCCAGGGACTCCGGATCATCCGCATAGAGGGTTTGCAACGTTTTGATCTTAGCTTCAAAATCCTTCAAGTCTCCGTTCTCAAATGCATCCTGGGCCATCTCCTCGTAGTGGCGAAGACCATTGGATAGACAATTGGCAACGATCAGTTTTCCGCATTTTTCCGTATAGATATTGCCCAACTCTTCTCCGGTGCTGATGGCCTCATTTGCCTTGCGGTACGCACTGAGAAATCCTTCTTCGTTATAGTAATCCACAGCCTCCTGCAGAAGGTCGGCTGCTTCCTTGATATAGCTGTAGCCGGCCTGGTCTGCCGCTTTGAGTTCACTGATGCTGCTATCCAGATCGTTCCGACCGATTTTACCGTTACAGTAATCCACAAGGTCGGATTCCATATTTCCTCTCGCCTGTGTGAATGTATCCTTACTGAGTCTCTCTGTGATGGCCTCCTTCTGGAAACCGCTCTCACCGGAGAGAATACGAAGGGTATCCCCCTTCACCTGCATGCCGTTCACACCTTTTTCGCTGTAGAGCACCTCGCCGCCCAGGCTGCCGCGTTCCGAATCCAGCTGGACGAGCCCCACCTGAGATGACCCTTCGCCGCTCGTGAAAAAGAACGGGATGTAATAATTCTTCTGATCATTCAGCAGAACCGGCTCTGCATGAATATTGAGACTGTCACTTTCGTAGGAAAGCTCCTTCATGCTGATGATCCGGGTTACAGAAGGCTCGGAGGTTCCTTCCACCTCAAAAAGCACACCTTCTTCATTAAATACATAGTGCAAACCGTCCTTCGACTGGTAGATGGTAACGATTCCGCCCAACTCCTCCGGCAAAGCCGAAAGTGAAAAAAGTGTTTCCTTCTTGCCGGATTTCAGCGCAACGGAAACCACGTTGCTGTTTGTTTCATCCGCAGCAATCAGCTTTTCTCCTTTTACGCCGGGAACAAAAGCATCGCCGACGGTAATCTTCGACTTACCGTCCTTCTTGCCGAACCAGTCCACCTTCTGAACCTTGTAACCGGTATCCGCCTGTTCAAAAACATAGAAGCCATCCGGATAGGCATAGAAAAGGGACAGGAACCGGCATCCAAGCGGATTGATGCTTCCCGAAAGACCGGTCCGGTACAGGATCTCACATTTTCCTTTTTTGATATCCGCCTTCAGAACAACGGCCTGCGTACCGTTTTTATCATCACAGACCACGCGTGTATAGGCACAGCCATCCACGATGCAGATGCCGCCGGTCTGATAGATATTTGTGATCTCACCGGGAAGTGAAATGGTTTTAGACGACTTTCCGCTGACCTTGAGCTGATACAGCCGGCCGTCCCCGTCCGATTCCTTTTCCTCAAAGGAAACCGCCGTTCCGTCATTAAAACCGGTACTGCCGTAGGACTTCACCTGGTTATCCGAATACATCTGCTGGTTGACCGAAGCCTGATCGAATTTCTTATCCGCCCGGATCACCAGAAGCCAGTAAAGAATTCCGCCCGCAATAAGAAGGACCGCCGCAATGGAAGAAAGAATGATAATCAGCTTCTTCTTATTGATGGGCTTCTTCTTGGGCACAACCATCTTCTGCACGTTCTCATTCATACGGTTGACCACATCACGGTTCTGGTCCACCGACTTCGGGTCGGTATTTCCGCGCAGGATCGGCCTGCCGCCCACCAGCTTTTCCTCAAGCAGCTGCGTTTCCATACTCGGATTATCAAACTGCCGAAGTGACTCCGGCATATCCGCCTGGGAAAGACGCTCGGTTTCCCCAAATGTCTCCTGTGCCGGTTTTGCCGGCTGTCCCCCCGGTGCACCGTTTCCCGGTACACCCATATGAACATTCGGCTGCTGGGGATTTTTCTGAACCCCAACTTTGTTCCGGACATCAATCGTGGCGGTCTCATCATCATCGCCATAGTTTTCTACATGAAGTCCCCTGTCCTGAAACCCTGCTTCCACCCTGGTTCCGCAGCCCATACAAAACGCTGCGCCCGGCTCCAGCGGTTTCCCGCACCTTTTGCAAAACATACCTCTACCCTCCTAAAACTCCTTCCAGATCACGGTCAGTTTCAAATCCCCCTCGGATTCACCGTTATACATGAAAATGCTTTTTAATCCCTCATAAAGTGTCTGATCATCCTGAATTTCCGTTACGTTCCCCTTCTTATCAATGGATACGACCCGGTATTCCCCTTCCGTCTGGGAATAGGGCAGTCCGATCACGCATCCCTCCGGCTGGATCAGCTTTCCGCCGGCCGTAAAGGATTCTTTATAGACCGTAACAAAGTATTCCTCACTGCCGGTCAAATCCACCGCACCGTCGGAATAGAAAATCATTTTTCCGGCTGCTATCCCGCTGACATCCTGACCGCCCGCTTCATTTAACGCTTCTGCGGAAATACCGGTAACCGCATTGGCCTCGGTCACATTTCCGCCGGCATCCGAATTGAAGAATTTCAGACCGTAGCAGGTCTTTTCCTCCTGTTCATAGCTATAGAGCACGCAAAAATCCGGTGTGCCGTTCCCATCCAGATCGGACACCGTATAAGAAAGATAATCTATGCCAATGCCGTTACTGCCGGCGCAGAACGAATATGTTTCCGCAAAAACGCCCAGGTATGACTTTTCTTCTTCGGAAAGAACATCCAGCGCGTTCTTTTCACGGTCTGCCTTTTCCTCTCCGGCACTCTTATTTGTTATACTCTCCACCTGTCCGTTTCCGGGCGTATTCGGAGACTCCGATGACGCATCCTGCGGAGATGCCTTTTCCTCCGAACTGATCACCGCAGCCTTATTCTGCACCGGCTTTTCTTCTTTTTTTCTCATCAGAAAAACACCCAGAAGGATGAGGAGCGCCGCCGCACATCCCGCAGCAATCAGGCCGATCCGCTTTCCATCCAGTTTTTTATATCGGACAACCTTTACATTTTTACTGCTGTGGTAATTCTGGGGTTTCTGCGGCTTTCCGCATTTTTCGCAGAAATCCGCATCCTCCGAGATAGACTCGCCGCAGTGCTTACAAAACATTTACCGGTCCTCCATCGGTCTATAGGTCCTTGTCTCTCCTACATACTTATATGCCGGACGGATGATCTTGCCGTTATTGACAAGCTCCTCGATCCGGTGGGCACTCCAGCCCGCAATACGGCCGATGGCAAACATCGGCGTAAAGAGTTCGATTGGAATTCCGAGCATGGTATATACAAGCCCACTGTAGAAATCGACATTCACGCAAACAGGCTTGGGATTTCCCTGCTTTCTTCTCTGCTCGGTCAGAAGCTCAATACCGATCCGTTCCACTGTATGGTAAAGTTCGAAATCCTGTTCATACCCTTTTTCCTGCGAAAGCTTTTCCGCATATCCCCGAAGAATTTCCGCCCGGGGATCGGAAATCGAATAAACCGCATGACCAAGGCCATAGATCAGGCCGGAATGGTCAAAGGCTTCTTTTTTCAAAACCGATGCCAGATACCGGCGGATCTCATCCTCGTTCTTCCAGTCATCCACACACCTCTTCAGGTCGGCAAACATCTGCTGTACCTTCAGGTTCGCACCGCCGTGGCGGGGGCCCTTCAGGGAACCCAGAGAACCTGCCACGGTAGAATAGGTATCGGTTCCGGTTGTGGAAATAACATGTGTGGTAAAGGTGGAATTGTTACCGCCGCCGTGCTCCGCATGAAGAACAAGACAGATATCCAGCACCTTCGCCTCCAGCTCGGTATACTGGGTATCGATTCGGAGAAGACGGAGGACATTTTCCGCGGTGGAGAGTTCCGCCTTCGGTCTGTGAATGATCAGACTCGAATCAAAGAAGGTGTGGCGGTAGCTCTGGTAACCGTAGGCGGCAATGACCGGGAACCTGGCGATGAGACTCAGGGATTGCTCCAAAACATGCCGCACATCGATTCGGTCCGGTTCATCCTCATACGAATAAAGCGTAAGTACACATTTCTCCAGCACGTTCATCATGTTCCGGCTGGGCTTTTTCATGATCACGTCACGGTTGAAATTCTCCGGCAGCGGCCGAAGCTGGCCCATGACATTCAGGAAATCCTTCAGCTCACTCTCTGTCGGCAGCTCACCGAATAACAGGAGGAAGATGGTCTCCTCGAAGCCGTGCTTGGAGCCGTGGAAGCCTTCCACAAGATCCCGGATATCGTATCCCTTATACCGGAGGATACCGTCGATGGGACGGCGCACACCGTTTACGATTTCAAAACCGTTTACCTCCGATATTTCCGTAAGGCCTGTCAGGACACCCGTTCCGTCCTTATCACGGAGTCCTCTCTTCACATCAAAGGTCTGGTATAAGTTCTGATCGATCTTGCCTGCGTCAGCACAGTAATTCACATACCGGTCGACCAGCTGGTTAAACTCTCTGTCTTCTATCATTTTATTTATCTCCTAAAGCATTGTTATAGATAGTTATACCACTTTATCCGCTCTGACTCAAGGTGTGAAGTCGATGGAAACCCGTTCAAACGCATTCACGATACGGGTTTTTCCGTGGGTATCCTCTGTTTTGAACCTGCGTCCGTAGGTCTTATGCACGTGACCGTGGATATAAAGGCCCGGCTCGTAGGTATCCAGAATATCCGTAAAAACCTGAAATCCCTTGTGTGGAAGATCGTCTCCGTCGTTGATGCCGGCCGCCGGTGAATGGGTCACCAGAATATCAATCCCGCCAGCCTTGCGAATCTTCCGCTTCACCTTCCGGAAACGCGTATGCATCTCCTTTTCGGTATACTGGAACTCTCCCATATTGTAGCACATGCTGCCGCCGAGCCCCAGAATCCGGAGTCCTTTGTATTCATAAACGGTATCATCTATACAGATACATCCGTCCGGCGGTGTTTCATCGTAGCACGCATCGTGATTGCCATGCACATAGATCACCGGTACCTTTGCATAGGTAGCCAGAAAAGAAAGGTACTGGGGTGCCAGATCTCCGGCGGATATGATGAGGTCATAGCCTTCTATTTTACTTTTTTCAAAAAAATCCCACAGATACCGGGATTCCAGATCAGCAATCGCCAGTATCTTCATTTTTACTATCCTTTTCCTTCGTTGTTTCTTTGTCTATATCTTTCCCCGGATCGATATCCTTATCCTCGTGCATAACGCCCTTCATTTCCACGAGGTGACGGGCAGTTTCTTTCAGCGCGGAAAGCGGAGGAATACTTCCTATCACATTTTCCGCCAGCCAGTCGATTCGGATGATATCATCCGCCACGAGAAATTTTCCTTCCGGACAGATCAGTTTTCCTGTGTTATCACGGATGGGGCCTTCAAAGGTCTTCAGCCTGTCATCAATGATCTGCTGCCGCATGAGATCCACCAGCCTTCTTGTCTCCGGCGGTATTTTTTCCGACAGGATGATATCGATCACGCCTGCGGAAAGCCCCCACCAGTAGTTGATGGCCTTTGAAGCGTCCGAGGCATCCGCGCTGTTCCAGGCACCGGAAAGGATCATCCTTAGAATATGCTCATAGAAAACGCCCCAGTTGTAGAGCGGCATGGCAAAATTCACCGGTTCCTCATCGCCCAGCCTGTACAGACCGAATTTCCGGGAAGACCGGATGGGCGCGATCATATCCTGATCGGAAACAAAATCCACACCCTCGGCAATCAGCTCCCGCTGGATTTCCGAACGAAGAGACCCCTCCTTCAGTGTCGTCCAGCAAAGCTTCACGGTCGCATCCGGCCGCACCATTTTTGCACCGAGGGCAAACGCATTGATTTCCGCCGTTACGCCAAAGATCGGATGATCGGCCAGATAACCGAGTTTTCCTTCCTTCGAAAGCGCACCGGCAATCACGCCGGATAAGAATTTAGCTTCAAACAGCCGGGCCGCATAGGTCCGGATGTATCGGTGGGAGGTATTGAGGGAGCAGTTTAGAATCCGCACCTCCGGATGCTTGACCGCACACTTCAGCGACGCATTGATAAAGTTCGCCGTGGTCGTAAAGATCACATCCGCCCCTTCCTTCTCGATCAGATCCTCCATGATCTCCTGGGCGGTTTCTCCGGTATCATCCGTCACCACGCGGAGCGTCCGGATGATATCGCCAAAGGTCTCTTTCACATGATTCCGGCCGAGCTCATGGCCGAAGGTCCAATCCGAAACGGACGGATCCAAATCATAAAGGAATACTGCCGTCAGAGGTTTGCTGGCCGAATAGGTCGGGAAGATCATGGAGAAGATATTTTTTTTCTCCTCCGGCGGGTCGAGTGCCACCTCCACAGGCTCGGCATGGTTGTTGAGAAGCTGGAACTCCTCCCACATGCCCGTTACCATCGCCTTCATTTCATCGTCGCTCATCTCTTCCAGCTTATCCAGCGACTCCATCCGGACCGCAGCAAGGAACGCATCTCCGGTCGTTACGCCGGTAAACCTTCCGCCGCCTTTTTCCCGGAAGACCTTCTGAAAGCGATAATAAACGGATTTCACGGTCAGGCATGTATCCTCGGACCAAATTCTCTCCGTTCCGTCCCGCATCCCGGTCACGGCATCTTCCATGGACTGCCCGTAGGTTCTTTTTACGGTATCTGCTTCAATTCCTTTTTTCTCTGCATCTGCCCCGCCGTCTATTCCGGAAACCTGCGGTTTCTCCGCCGCGGATTCACGGTCATTCGCATTTTCCGCAGAAGCCTCATCTGTCTTTCCGCCGCCAACGGCCTGGATCAGATTCCGGAACCCTTCCTCCCGAGAGAACCAGATGTAGTTCACCCCGGTCTCACGGTAAAAATCCATAAAAGCATAATACTTCCGGATTTCCGGATCGTCTGTGAGCCGCGGCACCTTCCGGGTCACCATAGCCGGGATGGAATCCGCGCCGAAATATTTCAAAACGCTGACACGTTTATTTCCCTCCACGACATAGTAGTAATTCAGATATTCGTAAACCTTGATCGGATCCCGGATGCCCTCCGTCATCTGTGCCTCACAGAGCTTGGTCCATTTCACTCCAAACTCTGTCTTCATATCCAGAATCGGCATGAAATTCTGGGCAAAGGCCGTAGTCCGCCCGGAGGTAGCCGTACCGACCACCCGCTCAAGCGGGATATTCACCAGTCCGAGATTCACTTCGCCCCGAATATCTTCTCTTCCGATCATTTCGTCCAGTACGGGCAGATAGGGACTTTTCCCGTGGGACACTGCCTCCCGGTAAGCCTTTTCACCGAGCTTTCTCGCTTTTTCATAGATCAAATATGACAAATCTCCACCTCACACAATACGCTACTCTTTTGTCTGTTCTTCGGCCTCTTCCAGCATCTTCCGTTTTTTCCGTCCGAGACGTTTCATATTACCGATCCGCGTCTTTGTCTGCCGGAATTTCTCGTCGGATATCTCCCGGTTTGAGAAGCCGCAGGTTTCCAGTGTGACAAGGAGGTCTTCCTTTTCCGTCTCCGAAAGCATCGTCATCCCCTGCCCGGTGATCACCTCCAGCTGTTCGCGGTAGTTCACGGCCTTTTGGAGAGCCTTGTTCCGGCGGGACAGCCGTTTCAGTTTTTTCTGATACCGCATGATGAGCTTATCGTTCCGGCCGGCCCGAATGTATTTTACCTCATATACCGCAACCGGAACCAGAAGACGCGTGCCGAAAACAGCTGCCACCAGGAGGAAGATTCCCAGAAGGATAAAGGCTGCCTTCTGCATGGCTGCATCATCCAGCCGGAAGCCCGAACCGTCCCCGCCGAAGCCGAATCCGGAATCACTCGAGCCGCTTCCGTCGTTCACCAGACGACTGAATACATCCCAGAAATTCTCCTCATAGTCTTCATCCGAACCGCCGGCAGGCGTTACCTCCACCGGAACCCAGCCGTAGGTTTCATCGTAGATTTCCACCCAGGCATGTGCATTGGCATCCGTCGGTTTAATTTCAATCAGCGCCGTTTCGCCGAGCTCCGAATAGCCGTCAAAGTAATCCTCCAATGTCGGCTTAATTTCCGAATTCACTTCCTCTTCCTCGTAGAGCTCACCGGAATCGAGTACCTGAGCATAGGAAATGGCATATCCCTCCACATAACGTGCGGGAATGCCGTAATACCGGAAGATGAGGGTTGCCGATGAAGCAAAGAAAGAACAATAGCCCTTCTTCTGCTTCGTCAGGAAATAATTGACAAAGTCCTGATTCCGCGGCGTTTTGCCGGGCTTAATGGTATAGGGCATATTTTCCTGGAAATAGTCCGTTACCTGCTCCACGATTTCCTGCGGTGTACCGCCAAAGCCCGCCTCCTCACAAAAGGCCCGGATCACATCCTGATTGGCTTTCGGCACATCGAGATACGCCTCATCCACACTGTGCGGCGAAACAGGCGTATAATTTCCTTCCTCGCGCGGATAATAGGTGATTTCCCTGGCTTTTCCGAAGGGAATGCGCTGATAATCCGCATTGGTATAGTAGGGTACATAGCCCCGGATATCCGCCGCGATATTCTGGATCATGATCTTGGCCTTTGCCGTATTGGGAAGATGCATCTCATAGGCCCGTTCCAGATCGTCCGCCTCAGCCTTATGATAATTGTCGCCGTTCTCCCAGTCCTCCATAATGGTCCAGTGATTCTCGTAGGGCACATAAGTGGTACCGATAAAATTGGCGATGTACATGGTATCTCTCGTGTAGGGTGCAAAGATCAGCCTGAGATCCGGCTGGTAATCCAGACGCACCTGGGAAACGCCGCCCAGCTGACCGGAATCCAGACCGCCGGTATTGCTGTAACGGTCATATAAACCCCAGTAACCGAACATCAGAAGGATGCCCATGAATTCCATGGATTCCACCTTCTGCGGATTATCCACCCGCGAGGAATCGTAGCCCTCCTTCGGCTCGATGACCATCACGGTACTGACGATCGTAAATACCAGCACAAAGGCAATGATCATGCCCTGCACCATGCTCCGCCAGTCCGCCGCATATTTCAGGATCCGCTGCTTCTTTTTGAGTTTGGATGGTCCCCGCCAGGAGAACACACTGTCGCTTCTGTGCAGACGGAAATGCTGTCCCGAACGGACGAAATAGGCCATCACAAGGCCGGAAAGGATCATCACGGTGTAGATGGTATCCGGTTCATGCTCCAGATACAGAGGAATCAGATTGATGGTCAGCGTAACCACCGCACAGACAATGTAACGCATCCTTCTGGATACGTAGTTGTTCAGAATAATGTTGACGGTCGTTCCGAGAAAACAGAGAAAGATGGTAATGGCGAGATACCGGTTCTGAATCTGCTCGTTGTATTTCTGCATACCTTCCGCATCCAGATAGATGGCGGCCAGATCCGTGGTATCGTTGATGATGGAATAATACCCGGAGTTTATGAAGGTTCGGAACATCATCACCAGACCCACAAATATCGCAAAGAAAATGAGATAGCCTATGTTCTCCGCTTTATAGCTCCTGTACAGGATGGCGCAGAGCATGGCGGTACTGAATACAACAATGTGAACAATGAGTTCGGAAAAGTCGATCTCGATAGCGGTCATGTAGAAGCCGATTCCGCCCATCGTAAGAAGGTATACGATAAACCCTTTGAGGAGCAGAACCCTGTTTCGTCCCTCTTTGATATCGTATACGCTCCTGTCTATGGCTATTCCCTCGCAGAGGGGGATTTCCTCTTCGCGGTCAGTCCAGACTAATAATTTGGGCTTTCGCTTTTCCTTCTGCATAGACAATCCTCACAAATGCCTTGAGTTCCGGCCGGATATTCTTTAAATAACCGGGCAGCAGTTCTCCATCCTGATAACAGGTGGAATGGTACATATCCTTATAGGCCTCTTTGAGATTGGCAATATGGTCAATGACCCGCTCCTCAAATTCGCCCGCGCCTTCGCTCCACCAGAGGAGCCTCACATAGGTGCCCGATTCGATCAGCTTCGCTGTCACGTTATAGCCCAGATTCAGCACCTCATCCACCTCGGCCGGTTTGCCGGCCAGATCCACCAGAAGGAGCATCTGCTGGTCGGACATACTGGAACGGTCCTTCACCATCAGGATGTCCCGCTTCGCGGAAAGCTTCCAGTGGATGCTCATCAGCTTATCGCCGGGAATATACTCCCGGACATCCGTCACATCCGAAAAATCGTTTCCCTTCTTGTTCGTCTCATCCGATTCGGTCATGCCGAGCGTCAGATCGGACTCATTCACTTCACCGGGCACCGCACCCCGTGACGGAAGAACCATGATTTCAGCCGACTGCTTTGTTTTCCGATGCAGCTCGACAAATCCGAGAAGGTCCGTCACACGAAAGCTGTCCACACTGTAAACAACCCGGCCCAGCCGGCTGAGCCGCATGGGAATCAGCTGCTTATAGGTGTCGTGTATCCTGACGGGGAAGGAAAAGACCATATCCTGCCCTGTTCCGTAAAACGCATTTTCCGCTCTGAAATGGATCTTGATATCCAGAGAAAGCAGGAAGGAACGGTTCCGAACGCCCAGCTCCACGTAGCTGACCGCGCCGGTTTCACATTCCGGAACCGGCACCGCCAGGCTCACGGAAACGTAGTGGATAAGTACCGGAAGCGCTGCCAGAGAGATCACCGGCAGCGCAGCAAAAAGAAACGTCAGAATCAAAATGAAATGACTCTGTAGAAAATAATCCAGATAAAGAACAATGCCGAACAGGATGAGGTAGACAATGATCCTGCCCGGGTGTACTCTTGTCTTCAACATCTAACTCCTCGGACTCTTTACGGTTTCCAGCAGGTTGCGGATGGCCTGGTCCATGTTGATGCCCTCCGCGCGGGATTTCTGCCCCAGCTTTACTCTGTGTCCCAGGGTGGCAC
>CACYDN010000201.1 GCA_902773185.1 uncultured Lachnospiraceae bacterium
ATAAAAAGGAAACGGGAGTCATCACCTGGTAAAAAACACGTCGAAGTTTCGGGAATATCCAACGTGAAAACATCCGCCCGGTAAGGCCCATAGACTTCCGCTTTCGTTGACGTAAGACCACAAAATATGGTATAATGGGGGTCGGATATTTCAGCAAAAACGGTGCGGAAATGCCTGCTCCGTCCATGTTGAAATATGCCCGAAATCCAAAATCAGATAAAAGGTGAAATGCTATGAAATGTCCCTATTGCGGAGATGATAATACCAGAGTTATTGATTCCCGTCCGGCGGATGACAACGCGTCCATCCGAAGAAGACGGCAGTGTGATATCTGCGGAAAGCGCTTTACAACCTATGAAAAGGTAGAGGCCGCACCGCTCCTGATCATTAAAAAGGACCGGAACCGCGAGCCCTACGACCGGAGCAAGATTGAGCAGGGCATTATCCGTTCCTGCACCAAGCGTCCGGTTTCCGTCAGTCAGATTGAAAAATGTGTCGATGAGATTGAGGCAGCTATTTTTAACATGGGCCTCCGTGAAGTGGAAAGCACCGCCATCGGCGAAGTTGTTATGGATAAGATCAAGGATCTGGATGCCGTAGCCTACGTCCGTTTTGCTTCCGTTTACCGGGAGTTCAAGGATGTCAGCACCTTCATGGATGAGCTGAAAAAAATACTTGAGCAGTAGACTATGAAAAAGATAATCACTCCGGGAACCTCGGAGATCATCATCAAAAAATCCCGTTTTCTCGGCACGGTACTCCCCGTTTCCTCCGAAGAGGAAGCACGCGCGTACCTGGCAGCCGAAAAGAAGACGCACTATGCAGCGCGGCACACCTGCCACGCCTTCCGTTTCGGAGATGCCCCGGCTACTGTCCGTTTTTCCGATGACGGCGAGCCCGGCGGGACGGCCGGGAAACCGATTCTCAGTGTGATCGAAGGGTCAGACGTCCGGGATATCCTGATCATGGTGACCCGCTATTTCGGCGGTACGCTTCTCGGTACCGGCGGACTGGTCCGCGCCTATACGGAAGCAGCCCAGGCTGCCCTCGAAAATGCAGAGCTCCGGGAAATCCGACTCCGGACGGGTCTCACGCTCCGGCTCACCTACAGCGATCTGGATACCGTGACCCACATCCTGCAGAAGGAAAACTATCCCGTAGAGGCCGACTATACCGACACCATCACCATCCGAACCATGGTCCCCTCCGAGGAGGTAGAACCCCTAACCACCCTCCTCACCGAGAAAACGGCAGGAAGGGCCACCTTTACAGCGGGAGAAGCCCAGCTGTGCTAACGGTGCCCGAGGACGAACGCAAGTGATGTCCCGAACAGGTCTCTCGGGTTGATCTGCCGTCATAGATGACAACAAACAGTCCTCACACATTTGGAGGCGAATATGAAAGTTATTAACTGGATCCGCAGGGAGCTGGGCTTCTACCGCCACACCCCCTATCAGCGTAAATATCTGAACGATACCAACATCCGGACATCCATCTACATGTCCGTGGTCATCCTTGCGCTGGAAAGCTGGATGATCATCCGGTACGTGGACGAACGTCCCGGAAGAACCTTTCTGCAATACTTCGATGGGGAGACCAACTACCTCATCCTGTTTTCCTGCGGTCTCATCACCTTTTCCTTTGCCCTGAGCAAAAACCGGCACAGTATCCGGAGGAACCTGCACGTTCCGGGCGTTCTCGTAGCACTCTTCGTCATCGCACTGGATATCGTGATGATTGCCCGCTATGCCTATGTGAACCACGCAGCCCAGAGCACAAACAGCCTGCTGTGGTCCATGAAATATCTTTTCCTTCTCATGATTCTCGCCCTCGGTTATCTTTACTACGAAACATCCGTCTACAAGAAGGAAGATAAGCACAGCGCCATCTACGGCCAGTATCTGAACGTTGTCTTTGCTCTGATCTGTCTGGGCTTCGGTATTGAAACCTCTGCCTACGACGTTTCCAAAGAGCGCCAGATTCTCTGCTTTGTCACCATGGTCATCTACGTAGCCTGCCTCCTGATCTGGAAGCCCTACGTTTCCATGATCGTCCTTTCCGGCTCGTTCCTGTATTTCTGGCATAAATGGGCGCCCATCATGAAGGCAAGCGATTCTCCCTATGCGCTGAAGATTCTGGATGCAAACTGGATCAACTTCTTCACCTTCTGGATTGCCCTGACCATGATCAGCTTCAGTATCTACCAGCAGCGGCTGG
>CACYDN010000202.1 GCA_902773185.1 uncultured Lachnospiraceae bacterium
TATCCTGGAGGGTAAAAATCGACAGAGACAGCCTATGTTTTTGCTTGAAGGATGCCGGATTCCGTGGTAAGTTATAAATAATCTGATTAAAATTTTTAAATTTGGATATTTCGACAAGAATGTTTCGATAGACTTCTTCACATAGAATTGTTATATGGAAATACTCATATAGATACATCGAAATGTTCGTGTTGTACAAGGAGGCGTGATCCCATGGCATTGCAGGAATCCGGAGAAATGTACCTGGAGACAATATACGTTCTATCCCTGAAGAGCGATTCTGTTCGCGCGATTGATGTCGGAGCAGAACTGGGCTATACCAAACCCTCCGTCAGCCGCGGGCTTGGTCTGCTCCGGGATGAAGGCCTGATCAAAAAGGATGAGAACGGATATATAAAACTGACAGAAGCCGGGAATATCCTGGCGAAACGCATCTACGAGCGTCACACCGTTCTTTCCCGGCTCTTTATGAATCTTGGCGTAGACGAAAAAACCGCTACGGAGGATGCCTGCCGGATCGAACATTATATCAGCGATACAACCTTCGAAGCGATCAAGGCACATATGCGAAAATACGGAACAAAGTAGTCCCTTTGTTCCTGATCCTTTTCGTTCTGATTTCGGGGAACTGATTGCTTAAGTTCCAATTGCTTATGCCAGATCTCCCATTCCGGCCATCTTCCAAAGCATTTTTCTGACAAGCATGGAAGAATTCATCTCTGCCATCTTGAGGAAGGTCGGATAATCCGTAACAGCAGCACCGTCTGCCTGGTCTGAAATGGAACGAAGTACCAGGAAGGGTGTCTTATTCATGGAGCAAACCTGTCCGATTGCTGCTCCTTCCATTTCCGTACATACGCCGGAAAAAGCTTCCAGCAGATAAAGTTTCCTATCCAGTCCGGAAATAAACTGATCACCGGATACGATCCTGCCCTCAACCACATTCAGATCCGGCACATCCTCTGCCGCTTCGATGGCAAGGTTTCTCAGTTTTTCATCTGCCGCAAATACAGATATATCCTGATCCGGGATTACGGCCGGCTCATAACCGAGTGCGGTCACATCCATGTCATGCTGCAGAAGATCTGTCGAAAGAACAATATCTCCGATCCGGACACGGCTGTCCAGTCCGCCGGCCACACCTGTATTGATGAGCGCACCTACCTGAAATCCGCCGCAGAGGATTTCCGCTGCGATTGCCGCATTCACTTTTCCCACACCGCACTTCACTACGATCACCTTACACTCATCGATCGTTCCTCTGAAAAAAGTGAGACCGGAAATCGTAAGCATTCTCTTATCTTCCATTGCATCAACCAGTAAGGCAACCTCACCTTCCATTGCACCGATAATTCCTACTTCCATCTCTCCTACCCTTTCTTCGTACCCGCAGTCAAGAAAACTGCCCATTTTCATAGCTTCATCCATAAATCAAATACCTCACTTAAACCTAAAGGCGTGCAACCGGTAATCCGGTATCTGCCTTCCCGTTACCGGCCGTATTTTTATGAGTGTGTACCCTCTCAAAATACCTTTTAACAGCCTATTTCCATTATAAAGCAAATTTTTTTCAATTTCCACTACATTTTATCGTAAAAAAATGGTATATTAGATGAAATGGGCAAATTTCTGAGGAGGATGAATTATATGGCGAAAAGAACAGACATTCACAAGGTTCTCATTATCGGCTCCGGTCCGATCATTATCGGTCAGGCATGTGAGTTCGATTATTCCGGAACACAGGCCTGTAAGGCTCTCAGAAGTCTCGGCTACGAGATTGTTCTGGTGAATTCCAATCCGGCAACCATCATGACGGATCCGGAAATGGCCGATGTAACTTACATCGAGCCGTTAAATGTAGAACGACTGACTGCTGTCATTGAAAAAGAAAGGCCGGATGCCCTGCTTCCCAACCTGGGCGGACAGTCAGGCCTCAACCTCTGCGCTGAGTTATCTCAGGCAGGTGTGCTCGATAAATACAATGTTAAGGTCATCGGTGTTCAGGTAGATGCCATCGAGCGTGGCGAAGACCGTATCGAATTTAAGAATACCATGAACGCACTGGGAATCGAGGTTGCCAGAAGCGAGGTTGCCTACACCGTTGAAGAGGCGCTTTCCATCGCGGATGAGCTTGGTTATCCCGTTGTTCTCCGTCCTGCCTACACCATGGGTGGTGCCGGCGGCGGACTTGTATATAATAAAGAAGAGCTCCGCACCGTATGTCAGCGTGGTCTGGCAGCCAGCCTTGTCGGCCAGGTTCTGGTTGAAGAATCCGTTACCGGCTGGGAAGAACTGGAGCTTGAGGTTGTCCGTGATAAGGACAACAACATGATCACAGTCTGCTTCATCGAAAATGTCGATCCCATGGGTATCCACACCGGTGACAGCTTCTGTACAGCTCCTATGCTGACCATCTCCGAAGATCTGCAGAAGCGTCTGCAGGAACAGGCTTACAAGATTGTCGAATCCATTCAGGTCATCGGCGGAACCAACGTGCAGTTTGCTCACGACCCCGTATCCGACAGAATTATCGTCA